>CBFDBT010000140.1:0-7247 GCA_965603115.1 uncultured Alphaproteobacteria bacterium | reverse complement strand
CGAAATTCTTGGCCATACCGCTGGTAAAATGCGTAAAAACCGTATCCGTGTTCTCGCGGGTGATCAGGTATTGGTTGAACTAACACCCTACGACCTATCTAAAGGTCGCATCACCTACCGCTTTAAATAAGCTTTTTCATGACCACGCCTGCACAAGCAGATAATCAGCCCGCACAGGATGCGCCGGCTTCCTTTGTGCTTGCCTCTGCAAGCCCTAGGCGTGTGGAGCTGTTAGCCCAAATAGGTATCACGGCCGATAGCATTGATCCGGCCGATATCGATGAAACACCCCATAACGGCGAAATACCCCGCCAATATGCTAAACGTATGGCAGTGGAAAAAGCGCAAGCCGTCGCTGGCAAACATAAAGGCGCACTACTGCTGGCTGCTGACACCGTGGTTGCTTGCGGGCGCCGGATATTACAAAAAGCCGACGACGAAGCTGAAGCCCGTCAATTCCTAAAACTTTTGTCAGGACGCAAGCATAAAGTTATCACTGGATTAGCCCTGATTTTACCCGATGGTCGCCTGCTCACTAAAACCGTGGTATCCAGCGTAACCTTCCGCCAACTCGGATCCGACGATATAACACAATATGTCAACAGCGGCGAGTGGCGCGGTAAAGCTGGTGGCTATGCCATTCAAGGTTTAGCCGCCGCCTATGTTCGTGCACTCTCTGGCAGTTATTCAAATGTTGTTGGCCTTCCGCTCTATGAAGTTGCGGGCTGGTTAAAAGCCCACGGCACGACCCTGCCACACTCCAAAACATGATGGAAAACCAGCTATGCCTCAACACTATATTATAGAATCCTCTATCGGCGAATGGCGCACCGCGCTCATTGATGAGGATGAAATTCCGGTTGAAGTGGATTTCCTTTATAGTGCAGATCAAGACCCCACCGATGTGGTCACTGCCGCGCGCGTGAGCAAGGTAGACAAAACCCTTGATATGGCCTTTTTAACCCTGCCGGATGGTGCACAGGGCATGTTGAATTACCGCAGAGCCAAATCCATAGCCAAAGCTCGCGGCATAAAACAGCCCACTGGCATAGCCGACTGCGTCACTGAGGGCGAGCTCGTCAATGTGCAAGCTTTGGGCGCAGCCTCTGCTCTAGAAGACAAAGCCATTCCTCTCAGCGGCAAAATAAAGGTCGTAGGGCGCTATCTGGTGGTTGAAAGCGGCAAAGGTCGCCTAAACCTATCTAAAGATCTGCCTGCCCACGCTATAGGCGTTATTCGCAAAGCCCTAGAGCCTCTGGCAACCGACTGGGCCCTCATTGTGCGATCCCGCGCTGCCACTGTGCCCGTTGAAGCAGTGATCGCTGAGGCAAACTGGATAATCGAAGCCTTGTCCAAGCCAGCAAGCGAGCCACAAGTCATATTCGCACCCACGCCCTTAGAGCGTGCCCTCGTGGCTGTCCCCGATGATGTTGACAAAATTATTATCCAAGGCGGTGAAAATTTTTCTGCCGCGAAATCACTCTGTAATCAACTGTGGTCTGATCTGAGTGAAAAGCTAGAGCTTTATAACGGCAGCGTCAGTGCTTTTGAGCATTTTGGCGTTGAAGAAGCCATTGAAGACGCCATCGCTGATAAAATCGATCTGCCCTGCGGCGGCTGGATTTCAGTTTTTGAAACACCGGCACTCACCGCCATTGACGTGAATATGGGCGGCGCCCTAAAGGGACAGAGTACATCCGAAGCCAAACGCATCGTCAACTTGGAAGCAGCCCTTGCGGTTGCCTTTCATCTGCGTTTTCAAAATATGGGTGGCCTGATTGTGGTGGACTTTATCGACAACCCCGCCAAAGGGGCTGTTAATGAGATTATGTATTATCTTGAAGATGCGCTTGCCCTAGACCCTGTGCCAGTGCAAAAGTCTGGCCTCTCCTCCTTTGGCCTGATGCAATTCAATCGTCGCCGCCGCGGACTGTCGCTACGCCAGCGCATACTCACATCCAGCGCCCCAACAGAGCGCACAGATTATCAGGCCATTAAACTCATCCGCCAAGCTAGAAAAATTGGTATTGGTGCCGACACGGGCAGCCTTGTTTTGCAAGGGCCGCAAGATGTGGTGAACTATTTAACAGCGCATAATGACTTTATAGAGAGTTTAAAAGAAACAACCGCGCGTGATATTAAGTTGAAAGTCAGTGACCGTCTTGAAACCTATATTCAAGGACAAAAGCATGACTGATACCCCAAAAGCCAGCTGCCCTATTTGCAAAAAAACATCGGCAAAAGACTATCTACCCTTTTGCTCTAAACGCTGTGCTAACCTTGATCTTGGCAAATGGCTGGATGGTGATTATATCCTCGCAGGTCAATCGCCGCTTGAAGGAATAGACGAAGGCGAGGATGAATAAAAATACCAATCCTCATTTTGTTTGTAAAAAACTAAAACAAGGCTGGACAGTCGTCTAAATTACGGCTAAAAGCGCCTTCGCATCGTCAGAAATACCTCTCTGACAATTACTATGCGCCCGGGTAGCTCAGGGGTAGAGCAGCGGATTGAAAATCCGCGTGTCGGTGGTTCAAATCCGCCCCCGGGCACCATTAAAAAGTCGCTTCTTCGGAAGCGGCTTTTTTTATTGGTTTCGGGTAGCGGGAAGAACCACGGTTCGGCCTGAATGAAATGAAGGCAACGTGAGGAAGGGCTTGCCCTCCGCAACGGTAAATCCGCCCACGGGTTTATATCTCTGTGGAACCATTAAAAAGCCGATCCCTTTGGGGTCGGTTTTTTGCGGATAGAATATTGGGTATTGAGAGACAATGCTGTTAGTGTTTATTTGGTTGCTGTTCCGTAAGCCACGATCTCGACACCCTTCACGCGCTTTCTATTTGTCAGGGCGGTCGTGCAAAAACGCACCCCCACCACACTGGACATGCCGCGAATATTAGCTTCTTCTTTCATGCGGAGAATGGCAACTCGACGCCCTTTTACGACCAACCGGTCATAATAGGATATATTGCCGCCAAACAGCTTGCGCCAGAAAATCAAGAAACTGCGTACAAAATCATGAGCGATAACTACTGAGCCAACAACCATTGCTCCGTCACTGGTGCTGTCATGGCTTCTCTTCATATTGTTCAGGTGAATATCTGAGAGGTTTTCTTCTTGCACACTAATATCTTTAAGATGCCGTTTTTCCAGATAGGTGACCACACACCACGCGACAACAAAAACCAGAATAGCCTGTGCAGAGTTAAACAAAAAAACTTCCAGCAAATTTTCACCCGGGAAAAATGAAAGCATCCATGAAGGCATTTTCGTTATAAATTCTTGATAAGCCTCTGCGGATGTTAAGAAGTCAATCATGAGGTAAGTTTTACCGCAGTGCCATACGCCATTAATTCAGCTGCGCCGCCAGTGATGCTAGATGTAGTAAGTCGTACATTAACAATAGCATCAGCGCCTAACGACTCTGCCTGTGCCTTCATACGAGAGATAGCTTCTTCTCGTCCTTCGACCAAAAGTTCAGAATAGCCTCTGATCTCGCCGCCAACGATGCCTTTGAAAAAAGCCGCTATATCACGGCCAACATGCTTTGCTCGAACTGTCGATCCCTGCACCAAACCAAGATCATCTGCAATTGAATTCCCTGGTACATTATCTACATTAGTAACGATCATATCCTCACCCTTCTTTATATGTTGTTTTATATATAGGGGCTGAACTCCGAATATAAAGACAAAAAAGCCGCATCAAATATCTGATCTAGCTTTTGAAGCTTCGCAAAGTGAAATCCGCTGGTTGAAAGTCCGCGTGTCGGTGGTTCTTCGCATGGCCTACGTTTACGTAAAGCCCTACCCCTCACCCATTGCGCCTTCTGTGCGCCCTGCCGCCATGTTCGCTTTGCTTTGATTTTGATACGCCACCAGCCTTGGCCCTAGCGCGCGCCTGTGATGCCGTGGGTTTGGACTTTATGCCCTTAACCACTTTTTTTGCTTTTCTTTTTTTTGCGCCCTCACTCAAACCCACTTAATCATCTTTCAAAACTTTAACACCAAGCATCTTTTGGCGGATAGCATATTAATACTACGCGCAACGAAGATACATCTTGCAATAAAAAAGGTCAACGTAAGGGAGGGAACTACCCTTTGCAGCGAAAAACTGCTGTGTCGGTGGTTCATACCGAGTGCAGCGAAGGTGACGAGGAACGCAGTGACGAGACTGGTCCGCTCTCTATTTATATTTGTCTTCCAGAGGTAGGTAACTCCGCCTTAAACATAAGTCTGAGGCGGAGTTAATTATATTTACTCGACGATTTTCAGGTCTTCGGCTGAAGATTTGCCGTTCTTTCCAGCTTCAAGTTCGTACGATACTTTTTGGCCGTCATTCAACGAACTCAATCCAGCACGTTCGACAGCTGAGATATGAACAAACACATCGTTTGATCCATCTTCAGGCTCGATGAAGCCAAAACCTTTGGCAGAATTGAACCATTTTACATTACCAGTAGCCATAGTTATTTTTCCTTCTAACAGGCGTTACAATTCAACACCTCACATTATGTGGCGGTGCCGTTTATTTAACGATCACAATGTCAGGGGATAACTAAGCTAAGCAGCATACCGATTATTTAGGTAAGCCGAAACATATGTAAAACGTAAACTGACATATGGGGGGCGCTTCATAGAATGTCAATGGTTTGATGCTTACTAATTACGTGGCTTGTTTCGAAACAGGCAGTTCAAGAGCTTGTAATTTAGGAAACGGACCACCATATAAATATCACTGACCTATCTTGGCTAGTGTTAGTGGCAAATTATTGCCATATTAAAGAAAAGAAATTTAATGTCATTTAAAGACCTTTCCAAAAATCTAAAAAAAGCAAAAAATAAACCCGTAACCCCTTCAGAGGACTCTACCGGTTCTGCTCAAAAAGATACCGACAAAACAAAACCCTAAAGTTGTTTTGTGGGGAAGAGGGCACTCCTCTTCTCCATGTGAAGTAAAGTTAAGCTCATTTTATACGCATATTATTCCAAGGCATTCTAATTGGACTAGCACAAAATGCCTGAGAGACACTTGGTCATTATGTATCAATTGGCTTTAAGATTTCGCCATCGTCATGATGGTCAATAAAGATTGGATCCTCGCTTGCCTCAAACCACCCTTTCCCCTTTAGGACACGAGAATGATCAACTCAAACTCTTTACTCAAATATGTGATGATTTGAAAGACAAGTCTTATAGTGTTCAACATAATGCTCTTCCACTAGGATTAATCACCCTTTTGCATGATGCTGGGTGCTGTAGGTTAGATTCTAAATATTCTTCAGCTGGCATTGGTAGGTCGAATGACCATTGTGAAAACAAGACGATAAGAAGCGACAGTATTTTTTGGATTGATGACCAAACAGAAGCTGATCAAGAATGGCAAAAATGGACAGCGGGCCTACAAAAAGCTTTGAACCGACAGCTTTTCTTAGGCCTCACTTTTTTAGAAAGCCATTATGCCCGATATAGTATTGGAGGGTTTTATGAAAAACATCTTGATGCCTTTAAGGGGGAGCAAAATAGAAAAATATCAATTGTTCTTTTCCTTAATGAGGGGTGGACAGAAAAAGATGAAGGTGAGCTTCAATTGTTCGTTGGAGAAAAGGAATGCGAAGAAATAATTGTCAAGCCAGAGTTAGGAACTTTAGTTGTTTTTGCAAGCCAAGAAGTGCCTCATGAAGTGTTCAAGACAAATTGTGTTCGTAATTCAATAGCAGGTTGGTACAGATGAGCTAACCTGAAATATGTGTTCCGCCTCACTCTTTACTTCTAAAGAATAAAGGCATCCCTTAATTCTTGATAGTGTGGCAAAAGGTCTGCTGCAGCATGAATGGCCATAAGAACCCAAAGGTTTCTAGTGCGTGCCCAAATAACTCCAAAAAACAATCCTGCCTTACGTTGGGGTTTTTTAATCTGTTAATGCAATTTTGATCCAGAAGGTACTACCTTCTCCTAAAGTGCTCTCCACTCCGATAGTTCCGTTCATCATTTCTATTAAATTCTTGCAGATCACCAGACCAATGCCAGACCCTTCCACATTGTTTTTCTCATCAAGCCGTTCAAAGGGATTGAATAATTTATCGATATTTTGTTTTGATATCCCCGCACCACTATCGGTGATGCCGATACGCAGACATTGCTCGTCGACTATTTCACCCTTGATAATGATTTTTCCATTTTCTCGATTGTATTTTACCGCATTTGAAAGAATGTTTACGAGGACCTGCTTAAGCCGTATTTTGTCTGCTTGAACTCGGTGACCCTGTCCACTGAGAAGGTCTGTCAGTTCAATATGGCGCTTGGCTGCAAGGGGTTGTATCAGGGCAATACTTTGCTCTAACACATAACAAAGATCTACCTTTTCCATCACAATATTCATCTTGCCGGATTCAATCTTCGCCAGATCCAGCACTTCGTTAACCAAATCGAGCAAATGATTACCAGCATCTAATATCTCTTTGATATTGGCCTGCTGGATTTCTGTGAATGTATCTTTATCCAAATCTAGCATTTGACCAAATCCGAGGATGGCATTGAGTGGCGTGCGCAATTCATGGCTCATGGACGAAAGAAATTCGGACTTGGCTTGATTGGCACTAATAGCTTCTTCTTTGGCTAGTATTATTTTTTTCTCTGCCTCTTTTTTAGCGGTCATGTCCTGAACAACACCTAACATGTTTATCGGGGCCCCATCTTCGTCGCGGATCACATCACCGCTTTCATGCAGCCAGTGAACAGAGCCATCAGGCCAAACAACCCGGTGTTCTATGTTATATTCATCATTATTCTCTATGCAGGAATTGATGGCACTTACTACCATTTCGCGGTCTTCGGGGTGAATAGCTGCCAGAAAATTGTCATAAGAGGTTTCAAGAATTCCTTCCTCACCGCTGAACAAGGCTGATATCCGGTTTGACCAATACAAATCACCGCTTTTTATATTCCAGTCCCAAGTGCCAATATTTGCAAAGTCCTGACTTATTTTGAAACGATTTTCGCTTTCTTCAAGGGCAAGCTTCACCTCCTTGCGACCGCAGATAACGACTGCAATTCCCCATATAATCGCTAATCTGATGGCACGATTAGCCAGCACACCCAATAAGGTATCAGTGGGTGGAGACACAAATAAGCCTATAATGGTTAGTAGAGTGCCGATGGCGGCCAAAGCATAGACTTGGCGCTTGGTTGAGAACCAAACTCCAAGAAGGACCATCAAGCCGCTAGGAACACCCCCTGCCACGCCA
>CBFDBT010000139.1:0-7281 GCA_965603115.1 uncultured Alphaproteobacteria bacterium | reverse complement strand
TATAGCCCAAGTATCCATGAAGTTGGTTTGGGCTTTGGCGGTGTTGCTTTAGCCATGCTGGTTGTAGTATGGGCACTTTACTATCTACAATTCTTGCCCAATTCTTTAGCCGATGATAAGATCGAGCAAGAATAAATTTCTCTCTAAAAGACGTTTTATTTATCCCATATTTTATAAACTGGAAGCTCTAAGATGCAGCAGGAACACCCATTTGCCCCCTTTGTACGAATATTAGCGCGCGGCAAAACCAAAACACGTGATCTTACTCAAGAGGAAGCAAAAGAGGCTATGGCCATGGTGCTTGCTGAGCAAGTAACACCAGAGCAACTTGGCGCATTTTTAATGCTGCAACGCTTAAAAGAAGAAAGCGCTGAAGAAATCGCGGGTTTTGTCGAAGCTTCACAGGAAAGCTTTGAACTACCTAAAAATGCTCCACATGTTGACCTGGACTGGTCGAGCTACGCAGGTAAGAAAAAGCAATTACCTTGGTTTTTGCTTTCTGCTTTGGTGCTGGTAAAGTCCGGCGTGTCTGTTTTTATGCACGGCACCGAGGGACACACCGCCGGACGTTTGTACACTCGCGATGTCCTCTCTAAAATAGGTTTCCCAATGACCACGTCTCTTGAAGGGGCGGCATCGGCGATTAAAGAAAGTGGCTTTGCCTATTTGCCGCTGGAATATCTAAGCCCTGTTTTTAGTCATATTATCGATTTAAAGCATATACTCGGTCTGCGCTCGCCTATCCATACGGTTGCGCGCATGATGAATCCCTTTAAAGCTCCCGTTGTATTACAGGGTATTTTTCACCCGACCTTTATGCCTAAACACCAAATGGCTTCAAAATTATTAAACCAGCCTCACTCCGCTGTTTTTCGCGGTGAGGGCGGTGAAATTGAATGTCGACCCAACAAGGCTTTTGAAGTTTTAACTTGCCATGATGGTGAGCTGGGCGCTGAAGCTTGGCCACGTCTGGCGAGCGATAGCCGGCAAGAAGTTGATGAAGAGCTCGATCTTGCCCGTCTAGAGGCGGTATGGTCTGGTTCTGCTAGTGATGACTATGCAACGGCGGCTATTGTTGGCACTTTGGCTGTGGCGCTAAAGACTATGAATAAGGCAGATACGGTTGATGCTGCCTTGAAATTAGCCGATGATATGTGGCAAGCTCGAGACAAGGACAATTTCGGGATTTAAAATGGCCTCTTTTTACGTATCTGCTGCCCACAAATCTTCTGGTAAAACCAGTGTCTCTATTGGGTTGGCAGGGGCTATGGTCAAACGCGGTTTGTTGGTTCAAACTTTTAAGCGCGGCCCGGACTATATTGACCCCATTTGGCTAGCCGCTGCCAGTAACAAACCCTGCTATAATCTAGACTTCAATGCGCAAAGCCATGAGGAAATCCTTCAGCTTTTCACTCAAAAATCAGCAGGCAATGACGTTAACTTTATCGAAGGTAGCAAAGGCCTTTTTGACGGGCTTGCCGCAGACGGCAGTGATAGCAATGCCGCCCTCGCTAGTCTTTTATCCCTACCTGTGGTTTTGGTTATAGACTGTGAGGGCATAACCCGCGGCATAGCCCCGCTTTTGCAAGGCTATCAAGCCTTTGACAAACAAGTGAATATCGCAGGGGTTATCCTAAATAAAACAGGTGGCACACGCCACGAAGGCAAGCTGCGCCAAGCCGTTGAGAATTATACTGATATTCCAATATTAGGTGCCTTGGGCAGGTCGCCTGATATGGAAATTCCGGAGCGTCATTTAGGGCTAATGCCGGCTAATGAGATGAAAAGCGCTGCTCAAGTTATAGACAAGCTTACAGCCTCAGTTGAAGGCGGTATTAACCTTGATCTATTGATGGCGTTGCAAGGGGATTCTATTGTCACCGATACTAGCTCGCAGCAGAGCCAAACAACTGATATCACCATCGCTGTCGCACGTGATGCAGCTTTTGGTTTTTATTACCCTGATGACCTAGAGGCTTTTGAACGCGCGGGGGCCAAGTTGGTTTTTTTCGATGCGCTGCACGACAAAGCTCTCCCGCCCTGTGACGGGCTTTTCCTTGGTGGCGGATTTCCCGAGATGCAATTGCAAGAGCTGCACAATAATGGATCCATGCGCACTTCGATTAAAAAGGCTCTGGAGTCTGGTCTGCCTTGCTACGCTGAATGTGGTGGTTTGATGTATCTTAGCAATAGCATAAGCTGGCGAGGACATAGCGCTGAAATGGTGGGGATAATATCGGGGAATATTGTTATGTCAGAGCGGCCTCAGGGCAGAGGCTTTGTAAAGTTAGAAGAAACAGGTGCCGCGCCGTGGGGCAGTATGGCAAGCTCTAACGAGCCGTTGCAGGCCCATGAATTTCACTATGCACAACTTAAAGGCCTGCCTGATGACAGCAAATATGCTTACGCTATCAAGCGGGGCTTTGGCATTGACGGTGCGCGTGATGGTCTGATTGTAGGCAATTGCATGGCGTCTTTTAGTCACCTTAGAAACACCGACCAAACACCGTGGGTGCCTGCCTTTACCGCTTTTGTACGTAGTCACGCCAAAAACCCTTAGCTGGGCGGAAATCCCCATAGTGTTGCCCTAAGGGCAAGTGTATCGAGCTTTCATTGTCACATTGAAATCACACAAAGGATACATATTCAGTCTGGATAGAGCAGATATAGTTTTCTTTTTGCTTTAAACCTATTCAAGCCTTCTTGCCAACTGGCTTTGATCTGTTTTTGGCTCAGCCCCGCCTCAACTTGCTGGCCCAGTTTATCAGTCCCTGCCAGTTTATTTAGCCACTTTGGGTTTGTGATAAGCGTTAGCCCTTTAGCCTTCATTTTATTTTGCCATGCTAGGAAAGTTGAAAGATCAAGGCCTTCAGCGGTACTTTTACGGAGGTCTTCACCATAAAGTATCTCGTTCATATGTTTGGGTGACTTTGCTGCGCCAGGTGTTGAAACAGGCTTGAAACTGAAGTTGCCAAGCTCTTTTTTTACACCACCCAAGACCTGAAATGGAAAGGCTGTACCGCGACCAACACTTATGTCCGTCGCCTCAAAAAAGGCGAGCGAGGGATAGAGTTTTATGGCTTGGCTATTGGGCAAATTGGGGGAGGGTCGAACAGGTAAATCATAAGGGTCAGAGTGGCGATAATTTTGAACAGGAACAACAGTTAGATCACACACTGCTCCACCCTTTAGCCAGCCTTCACCGTTAATCATACGCGCAAGTTCACCCAGAGTCATGCCGTGGAGAATAGGGATAGGGTGCATGCCGACAAAGCTCTTGAATTCAGGCTTTAATATTGGCCCATCAATAAAGGCACCATTTGGGTTGGGACGATCTAGAACAACTAGCGGCGTCTTTGTTTCTGCACAGCTTTCCATAAGATAGTGGAGTGAGCTTATATAGGTAAAAAACCGAACACCAACATCTTGTATATCAAAGACCAGCAAATCAACATTGGCAAGGTCACTTGCGCTTGGCTGCTTTTTTGCGCCATAGAGCGAGGTGATGGCTATTCCTGTGCGGCTGTCGCGCCCGTCCGTCACGACCTCTCCTGCATCGGCTTTGCCGCGCACGCCATGCTCTACAGCAAACAGTTTTTCAATAGTGGCGCCGCTTGTAAGCAAGTGGTCCACTAGATGACCATTCTTGACGAGGGAGCTTTGATTGACCATGAGGGCAAGGCGTTTATCTTGAGTGAGTTTGCTTATGAGATATTCTCTGTCAGCACCAACTGTCAGTTCATGTCCCAAGCGCATTGGTAGGTGGCCAACGGCTTGATTCATTCCGGCTAAAATGTCGGCTAAGGCATCAAAGCTGGCGTTCATTGGCACACCATTTGGCCCAAGACGTGTTTTGAAATTATAAAGCGCATAGGCCTGATCTACAGCATCAATATGGACCATTGCGTCGGTGGGAAATCGCATGCTTGTGAAAATGGACTTTTTCTCTTTCTCGCGCACCAATTTGAAAAGGTCACCAAGCAAGAGGTTGATCTTGGCATCTTGCGCCATACCATCCAAATGATCTGCCATCCCGCCCAAGTCGACGGGGCTGCTTTGTGGTGTGATGTTACCTGCAATGACCACATCTGCGACGTCGATTAAATCAGGCAACATCTCTTTAGTGATATCTACAAAAGCCAAAGCTTTAACCTTGCTTTTTAGTCGGTCAGATAAACTTTGACCAAAAGCCGCGGCGAGGTCTGGGCTTGGCATAATGACCAGCACTGACTTGTCATTAAGCTGAAGGTCGTCTCCAGGCGCTTTTAAAAGCGTGATGGATTGTTCGGCTAGCTTTATTTCAACTATTCGCTTATCAGGTCGATTGAAATGAGCCTTAGCTTTGTTGAGTTTGTAGCGAAGCGGCCTTTGTGCATCTTCATTGATATTCAGAAATTTCTTAAGGGATAGTATGCGTGAAACGCTTGCGTCTAACGCTTCATCTTGAGCAACATTCTTGGCAATAGTGTCTATAAAGCCTGAAAATTTGTCTATGTCCTCCATGGAGCGGATAGCATAGGGCATTTCTGCAATGTCCACACCGGCTGCAAAACTTTTTATAACAGCATCTTCAGGGTCAGCAATATTTGTAATAGCCTTCATGTTCATTGCGTCAGACACAACAACACCATCATATTGATACTCATGGCGCAGGAGGTCCGTGATTATTTTACGCGAAAAAGTCGCTGGGACTATAATCTTCTCTCCATCTTTGGTGGCTATCAAGCTATCATCAAGGGCAGGGTATTGAATGTGAGCGGTCATGATAATAGGTGCTTTGCCTGCCTTTATAACTTGCTTGAATGGAAACAAGTCTAGGGCATCAACTTCTTCTCGGCTGTGCTGAACCAGAGGAAGACCAAGGTGGCTATCGACATGTGTATCGCCGTGCCCGGGGAAGTGTTTTAGTGTTGGGGCTACGCCAGAACTAAGAAGGCCTTCTGAAAGCGCTAAGCCTAGTGTCGCCACTACAGCAGGATCGTCAGAAAAAGAGCGTGTGTTTATAACTGGGTTTAGGGGGTTTATGTTCACATCGAGAACGGGGGCGTGGTTGACATTTATGCCTAACATGCGCAGTTCTTGGCCCATCACACGCCCAACATCTCGTGCTATATCCCCTTGTATAGCTTTTGGAGCCGCGCCGATCGCCATATTCCCTGCCATGCCAGATGACCAGTCTTGGGGTAATCGGGTAACTTTACCGCCTTCTTGGTCAATCGAGATCAAGAGCGGGATGTGCGTGATATTCTTTTTGGCGGCTTTTTGAAGCTCATGGGTTAAAGTAACGGTCTGCTTGATGGTTTGAATATTTTCGGCAAACAAAATGATACCGCCAATGCTGTGTTGCTTTAGTAATTTTTTAACAGCAGAATTCATGCGGGTGAAGGGTTTGCGGCATTTGCCGTCTTCCATTTCTTTATCACAGAAATAGCGTAAATCCAGAATGATCTTCTGTTCTATTTTGTGGTTTTTGGTTAGCTCTTCAACCATTAATGGCGGCTTAAGATTGATCTTCTCACTACAGGAAAATAGGAGTGTGGGCACTATCAAGCAAACCAAGGCCCTAAATTGTTTTTTCATAAACTAAACAGTCCTTATTTTTATTCTATTTCGGGCTTTGATTCATTCATATTAAAGCAGTTTTGTAACCAAGGTTCGATATGTAATAGTTTATAGAGGTCATCAGGGAAATATTTTTCCATCAAAGCAAATAAAATTGTTGAGCCCTCCAGTGTTGATTCATAAGCCCTCTTTGAGGGGCTGGAACACATTTAAAAACCTCGCCAGTTTAAGTGATTAGCATATCCAATAAAAGACAGTAATTTTACCTAAAGGTCTCATATTGGTATTTCATTATGTATAATACGCTTACTATTATTGCAAGATTAATGCAGTGGCATCAAATTGGTATTTGACTTTTAACTAAAATTGATGTTATTTTCCCTCAATTATTTAATATTAAACCTTTTAGGCGAGTGATTGACGATCAGCCTATCCTATCTAACTTCTATGGGGAGTGAAAAATGATAAAGAATCCGAAAAATTTGACAAATACGCACAGGGGCAAAAGCCGCGCCTCACTGAAGACAGCTTTGCTGTTCAGTGCTGCACTTTTCACTATGCCAGCAGTGGCGCAGCAAGCTGGTGGTGTTAATGGTACAGTAACGCAAGCTGATGGTTCAGCCTTATCAGGTGTTACGATTGAGGCAAGAGGCCCCAATTTGCCGGGTGTAAGAACGACTACATCTGGTTCTAGTGGTAATTATCGGTTGCCTTTACTTCCTCCTGGATCCTATGAAATTACATTTACGTTTGCGGATGGCAGCACCCAAAAGCGGGTGATAACCGTTGCTCTACAGCAAAACACAGATGTTGATATAGCTTTTGATTCAAGCATTGAAGAAATTGTTGTAACGGGTTTTGCCAGTGATTTAGACAGTGGTATTGGTTCTTTGATAAACTCTATTGGCGCTGATGTCATTGACGGCGTGCCAGTTGGCCAAGAATACCGCGATCTGCAAAAACTTATTCCTGGTGTTCAGTATAGCGAACTTTCTGTTCGTGGTCCAAGTGCTGGCGGTAACGGACAGGACAACAATTACCAATTTGATGGTGTTGATGTCTCCCTGCCTATGTTTGGAACACTTTCTGCTGAACCCTCTTCACACGATATTGCTCATGTGTCGATTATTCGTGGTGGTGCAACGGGAGTTGGCTTTAACCGTTCTGGCGGTTTCTTGGTTAATACAAGCAGTAGAAGTGGCACAAACGAATTTCACGGTGAAGTGAAATACCAAATACAAACAGCGGGCATGACTGGCGAACAGAAAACTGGTGATTCACCCGTTGAATATGACGAAGACAGGCGGTGGCTTACAGCCAGCCTTGGCGGGCCAATTTTAAAAGATAAGCTCTTTTTCTATACGTCATACTACCGGCCGACAAGCAAACGTGACAATGCCAGTAACGCATACGGTGAGGTCCCAAATTATAGCAGTACGCGCGACGAGTTTTTTGGTAAGCTAACTTTTGCACCAACGGACAACGTTTTGCTTGATGCAAGCTACAGAAACTCTGACCGTACTAATGAGTTTGCAAGCATAAGCGCATTTGAAAACCCTTCAGCCGGTGTAACTAGTAAAGCAACTCTTGATATTGCAATTATTGAAGGCTCATGGATTATTGATGATGCCAGTTCATTGAATTTCAAATATACGAACTTCAAAAATAAAACATCCTCAAATCCAAACACTCACTTTGATTTTCCTATTGCTATAGGAG
>CBFDBT010000138.1:0-7290 GCA_965603115.1 uncultured Alphaproteobacteria bacterium | reverse complement strand
GAAGAATATGACGGTCGACGCTTTCTTTCGTGGGTTAGGTGCAACTCAGCCATTGACCGCGTCGCCACCCTAATAGTTGTTGTTGCCTTACTGGCAGGGCTGTCAGTAGAACCACTAGGTACTGGTCAATTAACCGTTGTTATTGCTTTAATGGTATCCATATTTTTATCACGTAATGCGCTGAGCCAGTCTAAGAAAGCATTAGTGATGACAGCCCGCGTAAAGCGGATATTCACTGTTTATATGGTGCTCTCTTTCGTGGTGTATCTTGCAATCACTGTTTTCTTGCATGGTTATCATGCCAGTATTGACTTCAATGTTGTTATTGTTGCGATGCCAGTATTGATGCTTCAACTCACGCCTATAACGCTTGTGCTGGCTAAAAAGCTGCTCGACCCACAGGAAAAGGCCGTGCAGGCAAAGTTTCGTCGAGAGGCTGAAGAAAAACTCAAGAGCCTCAACCCCCGCATTGTTGCGATCACGGGTAGCTTTGGTAAAACATCAGCCAAACATATTCTTGACCATATCCTGTCGGCTGCACACCCAACGCTTGCCACACCCGGCAGTGTGAACACGATCATGGGCATAACGCGGGTTATTCGCGAACAACTTAAGCCCGAACATAAATTTTTCATTGTTGAAATGGGCGCTTATGGCCCCGGTAGTATAGCCAAGCTATGTGCTTTCACGCCGCCTGAGCTTGGGTTGATTACCGCGGTAGGCGCGGCCCACTATGAACGATTTAAAAGTCTGGATGTTGTAGCCCAAGCCAAATTTGAATTGGCTGAAGATGTTTTCAGCCGTGGCGGTCGTATGATCGTGAGCGCTGACGCTATTGACGCAGAGCTTCTCGAAGATCGTATTAAAGTTGTTCCAGGCGACTATACACTGGTTGGCCAAGGTCGTGATATTCAACTTTCAAACCTTGCCATGACTAAAGAGGGTTTGCGCCTTACTATAGCGATTAAGGGTGAAGAAGACCAAATTGTAGACGTGCCGCTCTATGGTCGACATCAGGCTGACAATATTGTTCTCAGCATTGCGGCTGCCCGTGCGCTAGATGTGCCGTGGTCGGTTATACGCGCAGCCCTGCGCTCAATGCCACAGATCAAACACCGCGTTGAGGTCAGCATGCGGAGTGGCAGCATTACCACTATCAACGATGCTTACAATAGCAACCCTATTGGCTTTATCGCCGCGCTTGAGGTTTTAGATAGTCTCAAAAATGAGGGGGGTAGGCGCATTCTTGTTACTCCAGGCATGGTAGAGCTTGGCACACGTCATGACGAAGATCACGCAGTAGTAGGACAAAAGGCCGCGCATCTGGCTGATATTATCTTAGCTGTTACACCCGAACGCATGCCGAGCTTTGTTGAAGCGGTTGCGCATGAGGACAAAGCCCAGTTGCTACAATTTGCTACACAGGAACAGGCTGAAGCGTGGGTTAAGGCCAATGTTACGGTCCTTGATGTGGTCCTATTTGAGAATAATCTGCCTGACCTCTACGAATCTCGCGTATTCTTCTAGATGGTTATTTTAGTTCTTTAAGGGCCATGCGTTCTAAATTCATGCGGGCAGAAGGGGCCACGTGGCTGTCTGGGTAGTCACGCACGATGATCAACAGGTCTTGTCGTGCAGCTTCTTTATCACCAAGCATGAAAGCAATGTTAGATCGCTCCAGTAAGACGCTGGGGTTTTTAGGGTCGATGGCGTAAGCGCGGTCTATTGAATTTTTGGCATCCCCTAGAAGCCCGATAGCTCTTTTGGCAGCGGCATGGAACAATAATGCCAAAAGGTTTTGAGCGTCATATATCAGGGCTGCATCAATATCCTCAAGGGCAAGCTCATAGTCTTCGTCTGCCGCCAGGATTTGTGCGCGGTCCAATAGTATCTCTATATGCACAACGCTGCCCTTTTTAACCACCGACAAAGCCCGACTGGCAGCATCATGGGCTCGATCAAGCTCGCCGGCCATCAACCATGCCTGAGCGGCCTGAGATAGCATCGAGGCAAACATGGCACTGTCCGCGGCTGTTTTCTTTCCGTCGACCATAGGCATACCACGTCCCACACGAATATCTTTTGCTATAAGTTCAAACCGCGCTCCGGCTTCACCGTATTCGGCTATGTTAAATAGACTGACAGCTTCGCAGTGCCGCGCGGGTGCGCCGCCCATATCTTCTTGCCACAAAAGCGCAACATTGAGGGCTTCGGCTGGGTTATCATGCGCCATTTGCATACAGGTATCGTAGCGCGAGGTTTCGCTAGTGTCTTGGGCGAGAACAACTATCTGAGTAAAAAACAAGATAATTGTTAGAAGTGCTATTTGTAATTTTATATTCATAGGTGTTAAATATAATGACAATGCGGCAATAGCAAGATGTTAGCCCTTAAAAGAATAGGAAAATTAATGCCCTCTAATGCTTGTAACCATCTATTCTGTTTTGGTCTTGGCTATGTGGGTGCCGCGCTGGGTGAATCACTGCTTCAAGCTGGCTGGAAGGTTAGTGGTACAGTTCGGAGTGAAGACAAGCGTGATAAGCTAATCGCACAAGGCTTTGATGCCTTTTGCGGACACGAACAAGCTGCCATGGAGAGCGCGCTACGAAGTGCCAGTCACATTCTTGTCACGGTGCCGCCCTTGGGTGAGGGAGACCCAACTCTTCAAGCTTACCAACCTATAGTGTCTTCATTGCAAGACCTGCGCTGGCTTGGCTATCTCTCGTCTACCATTGTTTACGGTGATCATCAGGGTGCGTGGGTCGATGAAGACACACCGGTTGCGCCTAACAACGACCGTGGTCACCGTAGGGTAAAGGCTGAGCAACAATGGATGAATAGCGGTCTGTCGTGGCATATTTTTCGCATTGTGGGCATCTATGGGCCCAGCCGTAATGCTATGGTCAAGCTTAGAAATGGCACGTCTCGCGCTGTATCAAAGAAGGGCCATGTTTTTTGCCGCATCCATATTGAGGATATTGTTGCTGCTCTAACGGCATCTATGACAAGTCCCGATGGGGGAAATATATACAATCTCTCTGATGATGAACCTATCGCAAATCATGAGGTAATAAGGTATGCGGCGCAACTTTTGGGTATGGCCCCACCAAAGATAATGTCTATCGAAGAAGCAAACCTTAGCCCGATGGGGTTAAGTTTTTATGATGGCTGCCGCAGGGTAAGTAACGAAAAGATCAAACGGGATCTTTCAATAAAACTGAAATACCCAAACTATAAAGTAGGCCTGAAAGCTTTAGCGCAAGATTTTTAGCCAACCAATGCCACCACTTCATTAACCACGCGGGTAAGGCGGGCAAGGTCACGGGGTTCGCTAAGTCTGTGGTCGCCCTCCGGCACGAGTATGACATCAATGTCATCGCTAACAACCGTGTTCGCTATATCAAGTGCTGTTCTCCATGGCACATCCATATCAGCGGTGCCCTGAATAAGGCGCACAGGAATATCTAGATGCAGCGGTTTATGAATGACGCGGTTATTATAGCCATCATCAAACAGGGCTTTGGTTAGTGTGTAAGGCTCTGGACCGTAGTCGGTAGGTACCTTCACCAGTCCCTCTTGCAGGATAGATTGACGCTGTTCTTCAGTTAATTCATCGCGCCACATGCGCGTGGTGAAATCAGGCGCGGCGGCGATGCCGACAAACCCTCTCACACGACTGGGGCGGGCCTTGGCACAAAGTAGCGATGTCCAGCCCCCCATGGAGCTGCCAACCAGCACCTGAGGCCCTTGCGTTAAATTATCAAGCACGCTAAGCGCGTCCTTTGCCCAAAGGCCTATGGTGCCGTCAGCAAAATCCCCACTTGATTGCCCGTGCCCTTGATAGTCAAAGCGGAGGAAGGAGCGGCCCTCACGCTTGCAGTGAGATTCAAGCGCTAAAGCTTTGCCGCCGTCCATATCCGACATAAAGCCGCCAAGAAAAATCACACCGGGCTTAGTGCCTTCATATTTGTGGTAGGCAATGCGGGTGCCGTGCGGGCTGTTGAAATAGCTGGGGCTTGTCATACATATCTCCTTAGGAATATTTATAGGAAGAAATTGAAGCGGCAACAAGCCTAAATTCTTACCAGTATTGACTTTTTTTATATCACCCATCACTCTATAAAGCTTAATGAAATGGGGTTATTATGTCAGGTGAAAATATACTAATTAGGGATGCAAAACATGCTGATCAATCAAATCTTGCTGAGATGATGCTTAGTTTGAATAAATTTGAACATACAATGTCGCCTGACCGCAATATAAACCCTGATGCAGGCGCTAAACATTTAGCCTTCACCCTCGACCGTATAGATAGCCAAGGTGGCTTCGTTCTTGTAGCCGATGATAATGGTCAATATGCTGGGTTTCTTATCGCAATTGTATCAAATGAAGAGGGGCATTATATTGACCCATCTAAACGTGAATACGGTGATATTCATGATCTGTTTATTGCCGAACCATACCGAAGCAAAGGACTTGCTAAACGGCTAATAGCTGAGGCTGAAACGCGGCTTAAGTCCCTCGGAGTTTCTCGTATGCAATTATATGTGCTTAACGATAATGAAAATGCTATCAGGCTGTACAAAAATCAAGGTTTTTTGGTTCAAGAATTATTCATGAGTAAAAAAATATGACTATGGAAAAACCACTGGTATTTTGATATGCTAGAAAAACATCCCCCTTTTAACAGTTTCTAGTTTTAAAACTTTTCAAGGAGATATGACATGGACCTACCTAGCTTAAGACGTGAAACGCGGTACGGTATGCCTGCCGCTGATCAAATCATGTTCAACCGATATTATGTACTGGGATATTCCTATTATTTTCGACAGGCCAAATGGGCTCTAGAAATTATAGACCCTACCAATGTAGGGCTAGAGCGAAGTGATAATTTTCGCCCAGATTACCGCATACCTGAAATGTTTAGAGCAGACCTTGAAGATTACGCAGGCTCTGGACATGATAGAGGTCATCTGGTTGCCAGTGCAAATCAGCGTGGAGATGAAATACAAAATAGTGAGACTTTTCTACTATCCAACATGTCCCCTCAACTACCAAATTTTAATCGTAGAAAGTGGAAAGAGTTGGAAGAGGCTGTCAGAACATTAAGTAATAAGTCAAAAATACTGGAAACCTATGTTATTTGCGGCCCAATCTTTCATTTTGACCAACCGGTAAAGTTTATCGGTGAAAATACACAAAATGAAGTTAAGGTTCCGGTGCCGAATGCCTATTTCAAATCTATTCTTACAGAAAACAACAGAGGGCGCTTGCACATGTGGTCCTTCATTCTACCAAATGAAGAGGCGGGCATCCAGTTATGGGGACGGCTCGAAGGTACAAAAATTAACTCTGAGAAAAATAGAATTAGAAAAATGTGGTAGTCTCACTTGTAGCTATAAATTCCTGTTAATCACAATAAAAGGCTTGTCTTGCTTGACTTTAGGGCCCATGAGCGTTAACTCGCGATGAGTGATTTTTTTAATGCAGGACCATAATCAAATGAGTAGCCAAGACAATAGTAGTAATTCTGTCAATTTAACACTGCCTGATGGCAGTGTGCGCACCTATGACAGTGCGGTGACGGGTGCGACCTTGGCGGGTGATATTGGCCCTGGTTTGCTTAAAGCTGCCCTTGCTATTTATGTAGATGGTGAGCTGTGGGACTTGTCACGCGAGATTACTAAAAACAGTGATGTTTCTATCATGACCCGCAAGGATGAGGGCGCACTTGATATTTTACGCCACGATTGCGCACACGTTATGGCTGAGGCTGTACAGGCGCTTTTCCCTGGCACTCAGGTTACTATCGGCCCAAATATTGAAGATGGTTTCTTTTATGATTTTGCCCGCGATAAACCCTTTACGGAAGATGATCTTGAGAGCATTGAAAAGAAGATGCACGAAATCATTAAGCAAAACGCCGCTATTGAACGTGAGGAATGGGATCGCGCTAAGGCCATCAAGTATTTTAAGGATAAAGGTGAGCTTTATAAAGCCGAAATCATTGAGGACCTACCGGCTAGCGACACCATTACCATTTACCGCCAAGGTGAATGGTTAGATCTTTGTCGCGGACCTCACTTGCCTAGCACAGCCAAGGTTGGGGACGCTTTTAAATTGATGAAGGTAGCTGGAGCTTATTGGCGCGGTGATAGCAAAAATGCGATGCTGACACGCATTTATGGTACGTGCTGGCGTGATAAAAAAGAGCTTAAGTCCTATCTCTTCCGTTTAGAAGAGGCCGCCAAGCGTGACCACCGCAAATTGGGCCGTGAGATGGACCTTTTCCATTTGCAGGAAGAAGCACAGGGGTCTGTTTTTTGGCATCCGCAAGGCTATGTCATATGGCTACAGCTTGAAAAATATATCCGAGCGCGCCTCGCAGACGCTGGCTATAATGAAATTAAAACACCGCAAATCCTGGATAGTAAATTTTGGGAACAATCTGGTCACTGGGATAAGTTCCGCGAAAATATGTTTGTGGTTCCCGATGAAGTGCCAAGCATTGACGATGATGAAGCCATAATAAGCAGTGATGCTAAACTGATGGCGCTAAAGCCGATGAATTGCCCCGCACATGTTCAGGTTTTCAAACAAGGGACTAAAAGTTACCGCGACCTTCCTTTGCGGTTAGCTGAATTTGGCTGTTGTCATAGAAATGAAGCACATGGTGCCTTGCACGGGCTAATGCGGGTGCGCCAAATGACACAGGATGACGCGCATATCTTCTGCCGTGAAGATCAAATCACCGAAGAAAGTGTGGCTTTTTGTGCTCTTCTATCCAGCATATATAAAGACCTAGGTTTTACCGATGTAGTGGTTAAACTAGCTCTGCGCCCAGATGTGCGCGCGGGGGATGATGATACTTGGGATAAGGCTGAACAAGCGCTTGAAGCGGCTCTGGTTGAAGCGGGTATTGAGTTTGAATATTTGCCTAATGAAGGCGCTTTTTATGGACCTAAGCTTGAATTCCACCTAAGAGATGCCATTGGTCGCTCTTGGCAGTGCGGCACTTTGCAGCTTGATTTTGTTTTGCCCGAGCGTCTTGATGCCGCCTATGTTGCTGAAGATGGTGCTCGCCACCGTCCTGTGATGTTGCACCGTGCAATTCTTGGCACCCTAGAGCGCTTCATTGGTATTATGATTGAGCATTATACAGGGCGTTTCCCAATGTGGCTTGCGCCGACTCAGGTAGTGATTTGCACCATAACAGGCGACGCCGATGATTATGCAAACAAGATTTATGATCAATTGATAGCTGCTGGTATCAGAGCTAAGCTTGATATT
>CBFDBT010000137.1:0-7291 GCA_965603115.1 uncultured Alphaproteobacteria bacterium | reverse complement strand
AACATCAAAGAAACCAACTAGTGACTTTACTGGTAAATTGTCAGCTGGTATTGGCGACAATGGCTGGTACGAAGTTGGTGGGTATGTTTCTGGTCCTATTACCGACAATCTATTTTTCCGTGTTGCTGGTAGCAATAAGTCATTCGATGGTACAATCGTAAATGAATATTTAGAGCATGTTCTCGCAAATGCTACAGAGCATGTTTCAAATGAGCTACCAGACAGCCCATATATGGATTTTGTTAATAACAAAGATTTCCGAGCGCAACTATTATGGGAACCATCTGCGCAGACATCTGTAGATTTCCGTTATGCAATTAATGATCTTGAATCTGGCGCCATGTGGTATCGCAACATTTATCGCATGGAAAGTGATAATATGCAGACTTATGATTTTGGTGTGAACTCAAATGGTAACCCAACTGCATTCCGTACCATTAAAACGCATGCTTTGAAGATTGACCATCAGTTTGATTTCGCCGATTTCCAATCTATCACAAACTATACAGATACAAGCGAGCGTTACGGCGTTGCAGGTGAAACTCGTGGTCATGACAGAACTGCCAACGTTTGGTTCTTCACGCAGTGGTCCGTTGATAACTTCATGGATACATTAACACCGGGTTCTGTTGATCATGACTTCTTCACAGCTAATCTTGGTGCAAATCTAGCCGGAGACTTTGTAGGTAGTGACCAATATTATGATATTGAAACACTTTCACAAGAGTTCCGTTTCACTTCTAAAGATAACGAGAAGTTTAACTGGGTTGCTGGTGCATATTTCTTGAAAACAGATCGCACAGACACCATTCGCGCAACATGGGAAAAGCCATTTGGTGAGCCCTTTGATTGTCCTGGCGTTGGTGAAACTGACTTTAATTGTAATGGTCTATTGTTCTCAACTCAGAACAAACAAGATAATAAAGCTTGGGCGCTTTTCTTTAGTGCCGACTATGACATCTCAGACAAGCTAACACTAACCGCTGCTGGTCGTTATGACCAAGACAAACGTCGTGTAACTCGTATCGATGGCCCTACAGTGGATACATTTGGTGAGGGCATAGGTAATGTGGGCGGTGACTGCGATTCAGTTGCTGACCCTGACAATTGTGCAGCTTCAGGATCACAAATTGAAGATACTTTCAGTGCATTCCAGCCTAAACTCTCACTTGCTTATAAGCCAACTGAAGATCTAACAGTTTATGCAACATATGCACGCGGTTTCCGCTCTGGTGGTTTCAACGCTTCTGGTGCTCTCTTAACCGATGTTTATGACACAGAGACGCTTGATAGCTTTGAAGTTGGAGCAAAGGCTACTTTCCTAGATGGCCGCCTGCGTACAAGTGTTGCAGGATTTATGGAAAAACTTCATAACTCCCAGCAATTCGAATTTGACGGCAACATTTTTGTGCAATCGCTCTATAACATTCCAGAGAGTAAAATTCACGGTGTTGAAGGTAGTATCGACTTTGCTGTCTCAAGTGACCTGACAATTGGTGGTTCATTTGGTATCATGGACTCAGAAATCACTGACTTTAACGATGGTATCGCAGCCACTATGCTTTCTGAACTTACCGCACGCATGACGAATACAGTTCTGTTCCGACCTGAAACTCAAAAAGCGTTCGATAATGGCCTTGAAGGCGGCAGATTGCCACTATTTGCTCACAAAACAGCAAATGTCTATCTTCAGCATGACATGCCACTTTCTAACAACCGTTACCTAACAACCCGTATCGATTATAACTATATGGGTGATCGTAACTGGTGGATCGACGGACAAGACATCCAGGAAAATGTTAGTGTTGTAGACGCTAGTATTGGTCTTGAGATTGCTGAAAATACTGAGCTTGTAGCATGGTGTAAAAACTGTTTCGATAAAGTATATGACAGTGAATATTCATCTGCTGAAAAAGAACTGTTTGGCGGCGCTATGAAGGAAATTGCTTACCAAGCACGTCTTCGTACATTTGGCGTGAAGCTAAATTATAAGTTCTAACTTTCTCTCCTCCCAATATTTTCGAGAAAGTTTTCCGGGTCAGCTACTGGCTGATCCGGTCCTACCAAGCAAACAGCCTTTATAGTTATCTAAAACAGAGCATATTTTATATTGCTATAAAGCGTATTTCGAGCTTGCTAATAATTTATGTAACTGTTCGCAAAAATAGATATAGTGTCCTCAAGGGGAGTTATAACATGAGGGTAGATCAGACAAGAAAAGTTCGCATGGGAATGGTTGGTGGTGGCCAGGGAGCCTTCATAGGTGAAGTGCACCGCCTAGCCGCAGCGCTTGATGGCAAGATTGAGCTAGTTTGTGCTGCCTTTAGCAGAGATTATAAAAATACTAAGCTTACAGGGGCTGAACTAGGCATCGCTCAAAATAGACTCTATGCATCTTATGAAGATATGATGGTTAAAGAGGCAGCACTTCCAGAGAGTGAGCGCATGGATTTTGTTTCCATAGTTACGCCAAATCATATGCATTACCCTGTCGCAGTTGCAGCCCTAGAGTCTGGCTTTGCTGTATTAAGTGATAAACCAGCAACGGCAACACTCGATCAAGCCCAGAAATTAGCAGCCACAGTTGAGCGCACGGGCGGACTATTTGGATTAACGCACACGTATCTTGGTTACCCAATGGTCTGGCAAGCGAAAGAAATGGTGGCGCGTGGTGATCTTGGTGCCATTAGAAAAATCTATGTTGAATATCCACAAGGTTGGCTCTCCCAAAATGAGGAGAATGGCGACAACAAACAAGCAGCGTGGCGCACCGACCCTGCCAAATCGGGCATCAGTGGTTGCATGGGCGATATTGGCACCCACGCCCACAACCTAGCAGAATTTGTCTCAGGTCAGAATGTCAGTGAACTTTGCGCTGATTTAAACACTTTCGTTGAAGGCCGTCGCCTCGACGATGATGGAGCCGCCTTGCTTCGCTTTGATGGTGGTGCATCGGGTGTGCTTATGGCGAGCCAAGTTTGTGTGGGAGAAGAAAACTCTCTTAAGATTAGAATTTATGGCGAAAAGGGTGGACTTGAATGGCATCAGATGGAGCCAAATACCCTTATCGCCAAGTGGCATGGACAACCCGCGCAAATATTCCGTGCGGGCTCTGACCATAGTTATCTTTGCCATGAAGCCTCTCGTAGGTGTCGCACTCCATCGGGACACCCTGAGGGATATTTAGAGGCTTTTGCTAATCTTTATAAAGATTTCGCCTCTGCCATACTTGCCGGTGTTGCCGGTGAAGCGCCGGGCGTGCCAGGGATTGGGGCAGGGATAAGGGGGATGGCTTTCATTGATGCCATAGTCAAAAGCTCAAATAACAATAGTGTTTGGACAAAAATTGAGGGAACAATCAAATGAAACAGATCAAGGGACCGGCGCTATTCCTCGCGCAATTTTTACAGGACAAAGCACCATTTGATACACTAGAAAATATTACCAAGTGGGCGGCTTCGATCGGCTATAAGGGCGTTCAGCTCCCAACAGCACCGCATATCATCGACCTTGATATCGCGGCTGATAGCCAAGATTACTGCGATGAAATTAAAGGCATATGCACAGAGTCTGGTGTTGAGATTACAGAGCTTTCAACACATCTCCAAGGCCAACTTGTGGCTGTGCATCCGGCTTACAACGAGTCTTTTGATGCCTTCGCGCCTGAGCATTTGCACGGCAAACCCGAAGAGCGTACAGCTTGGGCGGTGGATCAATGCATCAAAGCAGCCAAAGCGAGTGAGCGCTTGGGCTTAAAGGCACATGTCACATTCTCGGGTGCCCTACTTTGGCCCACCATGTATCCATGGCCGCAACGCCCAGCAGGCCTTGTTGAACAAGGTTTTGAAGAACTCGCCAAACGCTGGATGCCAATATTAAATGCTTACGCTGACGCAGGTGTAGATCTTTGTTATGAAATTCACCCCGGCGAAGACTTGCACGATGGGATTACCTTTGAGCGTTTCTTGGAAGCGACAGGTAACCATGATCGGTGCAATATTTTATATGATCCAAGCCATTATATTTTACAGCAGCTCGATTATTTACAATTTATCGACATCTATCATGAGCGCATTAAAATGTTCCACGTCAAAGATGCTGAATTTAATCCAAATGGTCGATCGGGCGTCTATGGTGGTTATCAAAACTGGATAGATCGCCCCGGGCGTTTCCGCTCACTGGGTGATGGTCAAATTGACTTCAAAAGTATCTTTAGCAAGCTTACTGAATATGACTTCGATGGCTGGGCCGTGGTGGAATGGGAATGCTGTATGAAGCACCCAGAAGATGGCGCTCGCGAAGGGGCCGAGTTTGTGAAAAATCACATTATTCGTCCAGCTGAATATGCTTTTGATGATTTTGCTGGTGGAGACGTAGATCCAGCGGCTAATCGCCGAATTTTAGGGCTGACAGAGTAAACAGAGCAACAGATGTAGCTAATTTGAGGGGACGAATAATGACGCAGGAAGTTAAACAGATAAACAGGAATAAATTATTCTGGATAGGGGTCTTGGCTTTATTCACAGCGTCGATGGCTAATGCGTTGCGTGCGACAGTAGCAGGGGACATTAAGACAACAATTCTTGATCCTATTGATATAGTGCAGTCTGCGACCATGATAGCACAGGCGCTAGGTGTATCTTTTTTAGGTTTTGCTATTACTTTGTTCGTGGTTAGCCCTTTGCTAGATATGATTGGGATGAAGCGCACTCTTATCATTGCTGCAGGAACCACAATTGGTGGCACACTATTAGTCGTCTTTTCACAAGATTTATCAGCAGTGGGTGGTGCCTATCTGTATATATGGTCAGGCATGTTGTTGTGTGGTGTTGGTTGGGGCTGTGTTGAGGGGACAATTAACCCCATGACGACGGCCTTATACCCAGAAGACAAAACGCATCGCTTAAACGTGCTCCATGCATGGTTCCCAGGTGGTATGATTGCAGGTGGCTTGTCTGGGGTTGCTCTTGCTTATGCGGGCATCAGCTGGAAAGTAGCGCTGTCTCTGCCAATTATTTTTGCGATCGCCTTTGTCTTAATGCTTTTAAATACAGAGTTTCCAAAAACTGAACGCGCGGAAAATGGCGTTAGTATGAAAGATATGATGCTAGAAATTGTGCGACGCCCGAGCTTTTTGTTGTGGTTTTTCGCGATGTTCCTGACCGCAGCCTCTGAGTTAGCACCCGGGCAATGGGTTGATCTGGCACTATCGCAAAAAGTCGGCTTTAGAGGTATATTGCTGATGGTATATGTGAGTGGGTTAATGTTTGTGATGCGACACTTTGCGGGCCCTATTGCTCATCGCTTATCTAACCCTGGGCTTTTGTGGGTTTCAAGTTTATTAGCAGCTGCCGGCCTATATCTTCTGTCCATTGCTGACGGCCCTGTCTCTGCAATGATTGCAGCTACAGCTTGGGGCGCAGGTGTATGCTTTATGTGGCCAACCATGCTCGCCAGTGTTGCTGAGCGTTATCCCGATGGCGGTTCATGGCTGATTGGTCTTATCGGATCAGCTGGCGCACTTTCTATCTATTTTGTCTTACCAGTATTGGGGGGTATTTATGACCAAGCAAAGATGGACTTTGCAGGTGGCAAAGAGCAATTGCTCGCACTAAAAGGGGATGCATTAACTGAGGTGGAAGGCATGGCAGCTTCTGTATCATTTGAAACGGTGGCCTATATTCCATTAGGACTTTTGGTGATATTCGGTGCAATTTGGGTGCATGATAGACGCACTACTGATAGTGCTAAAAGCTTACAAAACAACGAAACTTAGCATTTGGCTTTCGAAAACACTACAATCTACGGCTATGCGGTAAAAGATTAGCAAAATTAAACGTTTAGATGGAGAGTGTTTACCATTGACATATAAAATGTAAACGTTTACATTCTTAGCAGAAGTTATAGGGTAACCCTCTAGAGTTTTGTAATTAATAATACCCTTAAGTGAGGCGATTGAAGATGACGATGAATAAAAAAATAGCAGCTATAACAGGTGGCAACTCTGGAATTGGCCAAGGAATAGCGATGCAACTTGCCGCAGAAGGTTGGGATATTGCGATATGCGATATTTCTAACTCTTCCAATCCTGAGCTTGAAAAGGATCTCTCAGATTTGGGTGCGGACGTTATTTTTTGTGATGCAAATGTAAGCACTAGTCTAGACGTAAACGCATACTTTGATGAGATAGAGAATCATTTCGGATCTGCCCCGTCCCTACTCGTTAATAATGCGGGCGTTCAAACTTGGGCATCACTGCTGGATTTAAAAGAAGAAGATTGGGATCGTGTGATTGCCACAAATCTGAAGGGGTGTTTTTTAAATACCCAAGCGGCAGCAAAATCGATGATAAAACACAAGGTCAGCGGATCCATAGTTAATATTGGCAGTGGCTGTAATCAATATGCTTTTCCAAAATTGGTAGATTATACAGCCTCCAAGGGCGGCGTTGAAATGTTCACAAAAGTAGCAGCTATCGAACTCGGCGAACATAAAATCCGCGTTAATTGCGTGGCACCCGGCGCCATACTCATTGAGCGTACAAACGCTGAAGCGCCAGATTATGCGGAAACTTGGTCTAGTCTATCAGCCCTAAAGCGAGTTGGTTACCCTAAAGATATAGCAAATGCTATTAGTTTCCTGGCGAGTGAAAAGTCCGATTTCATCACAGGGCAAACAATATTTGTTGATGGTGGAGTCAATTCCAAAGCAAACTGGCCATATTAAAGAATACGATAGGATAAAATGACTCACTCTAAACCTACTGATAAAGATCAAAATCAACCTTATTCTCTAGAAAATGACAAAATTCCTGAGCTTGAAGACTTAAAAGTAGTTTCCATAGAAAACGAAAGCGGTGCCCGCGTTGATATCTTAAATTATGGCGCGCGCATGATGGGTGTTTGGTTGCCGGTCAACGGCGAGCTCATAAATATTGTTCTTGGCTATAAAAAGCTTGAGGACTATTTAAGCGATAAATATTTCATGGGCGGTATTACGGGACGATATAGTAATCGGATAAAAGATAGTTGTGTAAGAATTTGTGGGCATGACTATCGATTATCCTCTAATGAAGGTCAAAACCATCTCCACGGTGGTCAGATAGGGTTTCATGCAAGAATTTGGGAGTTTCTACCCCAGTCCTCGCCCAACTGTATATCATTAAAATACCTGTCAAGAGATGGTGAAGAGGGCTACCCAGGAAATCTAGAAGTGATAGCCACTTATAGTTGGACAGGTGATTTTGAACTCACCTTAGAGATTCTAGCAACCACCGATAAAGAGACGGTGA
>CBFDBT010000136.1:0-7297 GCA_965603115.1 uncultured Alphaproteobacteria bacterium | reverse complement strand
CATATTGGGCGCTATCCCAAGTACGATTTGCGCGCACCATGGCCTCGTCTTGATCATCGAAAACTTCGATGATTGTCCAGCTTGTGCCTTTGCGGCCCTGCAATTCAAAGTGAGTTTCAAAATTACTCAACCATACCTCCTCTCAAAAGCTAAGAAGGCTACTGTTGATAGGGCTCTTACAAAAAACATAATCACGATGACTTTTTACCCCACCGCCAGTTATTGATAGTTTGTTTAACAATTTCATTATTAATATCGATATCTTGGCTCCAGCCAGCGGAAAATTCAGGATCATCACTTTTCGGGCGCAAATTTTCGCCAAGGAAATCAAGCTTGACGCGTACAGGTGCAGACGTTCCTTCGCCTGACACAATACATTCCCTATTTTGCAAAGCTGGTAGAGCGTCTAGAAATGCTGCGGACCCTTCTGGCAATGCTTTTTCAACGTAGCTGCGATCGCGCTCGTTATTCATACGCATTGTGATGATAGTCCCGCATTGGGATAGTACAGATTCACTGATGTCAGAGGGTCTTTGAGATACTAGCCCAAGGGACACACCATATTTGCGGCCTTCTTTGGCTATTTGTTCAAGCTGCCTTCTGGCACTTCCTCGGCTATCACGACCACTATTTGGTACATATCTGTGCGCTTCTTCTGCCACCAGCAATACGGGGCGTGCCTCAGATGCCTTGTGGCTGACCATTGAATAATCGAAAACCAAACGCGATAAAAGAGCAACCACAACATCAACAATATCACTTGGAACACCCGAAAGATCGAGCGTTGAGATAGGTCGCCCACTCACTGGAAAGCGAAGTATGCGTGACAGTACAGAAGCCAAGCTATCCTGTACTAAAAGCCCTGAAAACATAAAGGCATACCGCTGATCACTTCTCAGCTCTTCATATTTTGCCCGAAGCTTCATGAAGGGTTTGGCATCTTCAGCTTTATCAAGTTTACCGCCTTCGGCATCAAGGGCTGCCATCATATCGGATATTTTATACGGCACAGGTGTATCGACTGTGATGCGGCTTTTATAGATGCCAGCATGGCTTTTCTTGCGTGCTTCTAGCAAACAGCGCTTTAAGACATCCTGTTGTGCATCGCGACCATCAGATTCTTTGCTTATGAAAAGCTCAAAATGTTCGTCCAAATTCATGAGCCAGTAGGGCAGATCCAAATTTTCAGTACTAAAGTGCATGCCATTATCGGGAAAGGCATCGGCATATTCATTATGCGGGTCAAGAACAACAATGTGCGCATTGGGTAGTTGATTAACGATGCTATGCAGGGTTAAGGCTACAGTACAAGATTTACCCGTACCCGTGCTGCCAAGGATAGCAAAGTGTTTGGATAAAAAAGGTTCTATCAGTAAGGATGCGGCGATATCGTCGGTTGGCACAACGGTCCCAATTCTAAAGGATTCACTGCGCTGGGGGGCAAAAACTTCTGTTAAATTTGCTTTGGTGGCCTGATAGACACTCGCGCCTGGAAAAGGATAATATGTAACACCGCGATTAAATTTACCACCTTGGGACTGGCCATTATATTCGACTACCAACTCAACGCTGTTGTCACGGCCAGTTTCCATAGAGCGGATTGTAGCAAATACCCAAGCGTCCTCGACCGGTGTTTTGATTATCTGCCCGATACGACTTGAAGCCGCTAACTGGACATTTTGCGTAGTCTCACGATGAAGCTGCACTTTCATGCCACCACTCGTGACGCTGCTTATTTCTCCAAGCAGTTCACCGTCATCCATAGCTATATCAGATATATTCATGCCCAATCCTTGGTTTTCTTGCCATAAACCATTCAAATAAAACTATCACATGAAGATCAAACCTTTGTAAAGATATACTATCATGTTCCAGTTTATACTTTGAGTAATAGACTATAGAGACGATTATTCAAGTTACCCATAATAAAATATAAATTTGTTGAAATAAATGTTACTTTCGGCTAATTGCGAGGCGGAATATATCCGTTTTGTCCGTAAACCCTGACCCTAAATTAAAGAGTAACCCAATATATGGCTAGATTGCATAAAACAGCAGTTGCGTTGATGATGACAACAATCCTATCTATTGCCGCATCAGCTGACATTGATCCTTCGTTAAAAGCTATGCTGGAAACTGCGGTGAATAGCGGGGACCCGCTACAAATTGCGGCTATCGAAAAAATTGCTATTGCTACATGGCCAAAAGAAGAGGCCGCCATTAAAGCCATGATTGCTGAACTTAAAACGCCTACCGAACCAAGTGAAGTTGCTGAGATGAAACTAGCGGCTCAGGAAACAGCACAAAAAGAGGATGAGGCGGCAAAAGCAAGCGCGATTAATTATTATCTCAACCCTGCCTTATGGAACGGGCAGCTTGAGCTTGGCGGCGGTACATCTTCAGGTAACACTTCAGAGCAAGGCGTAACTATAGGGCTTTCTTTCAGGCGTACATTTGCAAAAAACTGGGAACATGATCTGGATTCAAATTTTGATTATGCCAAGAGTTTAGGGCTTGTTACAAAACGCAAGCTCGTCGGCGCTTATAAAATACTCTTAAAGCCGTGGGATCATTTTTATGCGATGAACTTTTTGGAAGTTGAGGCGGATAAATTCTCTGGCTATAAATACCGTATCACAGATAGTATTGGTTTTGGATATGAAATTATCAATAAAAACAATATATTATGGCGTGTAGAGGGTGGTCCCGGTATTCGGTATAACAAACTTTATATCACCGAAGTTGGCGAAACAGAATTTTTGGGGCGTCTGTCAAATACTTTTGAAATGGATGTATGGGAAAATATAAAGTTTGCTAATAAAACATCGATTATCTTTACAGATGCTTCAACTACTTTTGATAATAAAGCACAATTATCAGCGCGTATTAATGCGCATCTGGCGGCCAAGCTGAGTTTTTCCGTTAAGCATGATACAGGCGCACCACTGGGTAAGAAAAAGACCGATACCATCAGTCGCGCAACCATTGTCTATGATTTTTAGCGCATCCAGTTTTAGCGAATAGCTATTTTTCGGACAGTGTTATCAGGTTGCGGACGCTCTAAATCAATGATTAGAAGGCCATTTTTCAATTGGGCATCAATAACATCCATGCCATCAGCTAGGACGAATTTGCGCTGGAATTGGCGCGCGGCTATGCCGCGGTGCAGATAGGTCGAAGATTTTTGACTGTCTTCTTGGCGGCCGCGAATGATGAGCTGTGATTGCTCAATCGTAAGCGCTAGATCATCAATGGAAAAACCGGCAAGCGCCAGGGTAATGCAGATTTTATGTTCACCCTTATGTTCGATATCATAGGGCGGAAAGCTATCGCCAGTGTTTTTAGTCACGCCATCCATTAAGCGCTCAAGTTCGTCAAAGCCAAGCATGAAAGGGCTATTAAATAGTGATACTCGTGACACGTGGTCTTCTCCAATGATGTTCGTCTGTCCATGACATGTGGTAAGGCCTGTTATAATTTCAAGACCTTGGGGAAAACGCGCATAAAAAAAGGCCGGTAAAACCAGCCTTTTTTGTGTGCTTTAAATAAAGTTAATCAGGCAATCTGCCTTCATCGACTTCCGGTGGGCGAACCCAGCAATCTGTGCCGCGCGCTTTAAGTTCTTTGCAAACTTCGGATGCGCGTTCAAAAGACTTTAGAGGTCCGGCATTAAGGCGGTAATAATGCCCTGCAGGCCCTTCATTTTCACGCTCGCCAAAACTAACTTCTGAGCGACGGGGTTCAATGCCCTCTAGGATGTCTTCATTTTGACCATAAAGAATTTTCCAGCCCCGTATCATGTTGGGAATGTTTCTGTAAGCACCGATCTGAAGCGACCAACCGGTTACATCCTGCGGTGTTAATACAGGAATTGGTTCTGGCTCCGGTTCTGGCTCGGGTTCTGGCTCAGGTGGCGGTGGTGGTGGCGGTGTTGTCATGCGCGCTGCTGCATCACGCCGCGCATCTGTGTCAACAAGCTCAAGGTTACCAGCCACGTCCTCTGACTGGCTTTGCGGGATCATGCCCGTTACCAAAGTGGCCATACGAGCATCAGCTGGCAAGGCCATCATAGCGTCATAAAAACTGAAAGTATCCGTTACGCCTTGGCTATCAAGGTCAAGGCGCGCCATAGCGATAGCATCAGTGCGTCGACCAGCAGCTAAATAGGCAAGCGCTAGATTTTGGCGATCTCGTGGTCCTGCGCGGCCACTTTGAGCAATATCTTCGAGCATCGCCGTTGCAACTTCAGCAGACCCTAATAGGGAAAGGGTTAAAGCTTTATTGGAAAGCGTGTCTGTGTCTTCTGGGTTAACTCTAAGCCCATCATCGAAAGAAGCAATGGCGCCATCAAAATTACCAAGGGCTGCCAGTGCTATGCCCCGACCAGAATAAGCCCGTGGGTCTCGTGACATACTTTTAGTAGCTGCATAAAACTGATCCGCCGCATCTGCATATTTGCCAAGGGCTAAATGAACCTTGCCAAGACCATAGTTGGCTTCGCCTGTTTGGCCTTTTTTAACGGCAAAAGAAAGGGACTGTCCGGCTTCATGGGTATTGCCCAGCGCAAGAAGGGATAAACCCAGCTTGGTGTGCAACACAGAATTAAAACTATTTGTCTTTATAAGGTGACGATATAGCGGAACGGCAGCGGCATGATCGCCCGCATCGGCCATTCTGTCGGCTAAAAGTTCAAAACTTTCAACGCCCCGCACACTAGGTGTGGTCATTTCGGTTTTGGCCTGATACTGCGCCATATTCACTTGCGCATTATTGCTGCTACACGCACCAAGCGTTGCAAGTAAAACCGCAGAACAACTAGCTTTCAGCATAGTTTTACCTCTTGCCTGTGTTGAAATATCAACTGAGGTAGCTTTGCTCAAGTTCGACATAATTTATCTCCGCTTTCCAAGGCCTATCAGGCCATTGGCTATTAGAATTACATGATATTAACCTTTCAATAGCTATCAGTCACCAAAAAAATGCATAAAATTGTATATAAATTATTTTTCGAGTCCAAAAATTCTTATGGAATATTAGTCTGTTACAGGCAATTTAGTGAGTCTCATCAGACGCTTGACGGCAATAATAGGATACTTTTTTACTCGTGATTATAGGGCTGTTCTGCTACCGATTTTAAACACTATAATAGACATTGTTTTACCTATAGTCGTATAAAAAGGCTTTTTAGCTATGAATATCTAATATTCCCTTAGTCTAGTTTGTCTTGCGGCAGGCTATACCAGCGTAAATTTTCATAACTTTGTGGTAGCTCTGGCGCAGGGCGCAAGCTGGTAAAGTCCTCATGGGCTAGCTCTGAGGCTGTCAGTATCTTCTCGGCTTGCTCAAGATAGATTTCAAGAGACTGTCTTGCCCCATGGTCAACATCCTGCGGGCTGTAAAAGCCTCCTTTATCGTAAGAAATTTCTGCAAGACTGTGACAATGTTGCGGCGTGTTTGCGCTGTGAACCCAAAGGCTGCGCTCAGCGTCATAGCTATATGCGCTAAACATTTTCCAGCCATGCTCGGCCAGCAGTTCCACAGCGCGCAACAGATACTCAAAGGTTTCTTCACCAATGAAATAGTTCAAATTGAGCCGCACCCAGCCCGGTTTTAAAATATTATGCCCGGCGTCAACCGCGTCTGCGATTGTGTTGCTATGGACTTTATCAATGCCTAACAGTTCATGACCATAAGGCCCTGCGCACGAGCAACCGCCGCGCACCTGTATGCCAAACAGATCATTGATCAACACATCTACAAGACCAAAATGCAGGGGCTTGCCTTGCCATAATATTTGAAAAGAAAGAATGGAGGTTCTTGGTGCGCTTAGATCGCCGAGGATATGAATGGCCGGATTTTTTGACCAGCGCTTTATGGCGCGGGTCACCATGTCATGCTCTAGCTTTTCAATGGTATGCGCGCCAACGGCATCCTTGAGCTGAAAGACCATTCCAGCCCTGATAGATTCGACAATGGCGGGGGTGCCGCCTTCTTCACGGGCCTCACTGTCGTTTAAATAAACATGATCGTCCGGTGAGACATAAGACACTGTGCCGCCACCGGGAAGCGAGGGCACGCGGTTGGTCATAAGTTCGCGTTTGACCACCAATATGCCGGGCGTTCCAGGTCCGCCAATAAATTTATGGGGAGAAATATATAGCGCGTCTATAGAAGTGTCGCTTTGTTCATCCTGATCCCCTGTTACATCGATGGCAACATAGGGCCCGGATGCAGCATAGTCCCAAAAGGCCAGCGCGCCGTTTTTATGGAGAATTCGACTGATGCCTTTAACGTCCGTGATCAAACCTGTAACATTAGAGGCAGCGGAAAAACTGGCAATCTTCATGCTGCGATCGCTATATTTATCCAGTTCAGCTTGCAGAATGTTCTGGTCAATAACGCCGGTGTCGTCAAAAGGGATGCAGACCACATCGGCAATGCTTTCACGCCAAGCCAGTTCGTTAGAGTGATGCTCATAGGGACCAACAAAAACCACGGGTCGATCTTTTGGCTCAATCTGCGCAGAAAAGCCATATATGTCATCAAGGCCCGCTGGAATGCGGATACCTAAAATATCCACCAGCTTTTGAATGGCAGACGTTGCGCCAGAGCCACAAAAGATGACCGCATAGTCATCATCAGCGTTTAAGGATTTGCGAATTAAGTCTCGCGCTTGCTCACGGTAGGCGCTGGTTTGCCGCCCAGTTTGCGAAGCTTCAGAGTGGGTGTTGGCATAAAAGGGCAAAACATTTTCACTAATATAGTCTTCAATGAAAGTTAGGGAGCGCCCTGACGCGGTATAATCTGAATAAATTAGCGGCCTTAGCCCAAAGGGTGTTTGAAAAAGCTGACCTTCTCCGATAACCGAGTGGCGTATCTGGTCAATAAGACTAGCGCTCGCTGCTTTATCGCGCGCATTGTTGTTCGGGCATGGCTGGCTTATGTCGGGCATCATAATCTCGATAAAATGGGCCGCTTGGTATAATAAACGGCAGCAAATAGGGTTATAGTGAAAGGCCTATAATTTATATCCTAATAATTTAATTATAAATGTCAATACATGCTAACTTATAATATAAAAAGTATGATTTGTACTATTGTAAACAATATTTTTAGGTATTTATTTCACAAAACAGGGTTTGATAATAGGTCAGGAAACCCTATTCTTAAAATTCGCCAACCATGGAAAATAATTTCAAAAATATTCGTGTTTTTTTGTAAATACTTGGCAATTTTATGGAAATTGCCCCCGTTTGGCACCTGAATTGATGGGATTATGGTGCCCCAATGCTATGTA
>CBFDBT010000135.1:0-7451 GCA_965603115.1 uncultured Alphaproteobacteria bacterium | reverse complement strand
CATTACCAATGGAACGCTCTACCACTGAGCTACAGCGGCCCGTCTGGCGGGCGAGTGACAAGTGTCATCGGCTGGCGATTTGCCACAGGTAAGCCTTTGATGCAAGTCTTTTGACACAGTTTCCTGAGAATTTATATTTTTTTTAACGGACCCTCTTGCAAACTTCTCATATTCACTGCATTTTGCACCCATGAAAGATACAGAAAAAAACATAAAAGCCCCTACTGAGGCACCTCCCGCACGAAAAGGCAAAGACAAGGCCAAATCTGATGCCGCCAAAGAACGTGTTGCAGAAGCTCTTCGGGCAAATTTAAGGCGACGCAAAGTACAAAGCCGTGATCGGGGCTAGCAATCTTAAACCGTATGTATAAGGCGAGAGTGCTATAAAGTATTGGCTCTTGTACAGTGCAAGATATTACCTTAAGAATTCAATCATAGGATTCTAATGAGGATCAAAATCGTAGATAGTAAGGACGCAAACCATGAGTATTCTTTCGGACCGCTGGATTAGAGAACAGGCGCAAAATCACAATATGATAGAGCCATTTGAAGAGGCCCAGCGCCGTGAGGGAAATATATCTTATGGCCTAAGTTCTTATGGTTATGATGCACGCTGCGCCCCAGAATTTAAAATTTTCACCAATGTAGACTCTGCAATTGTTGACCCAAAAAAGTTCTCGCCAAAAAGCTTTGTCGAACGCACAGGCGATGTTTGCATCATTCCACCAAACAGTTTTGCACTGGCCCGCACGGTTGAATATTTCCGCGTACCAGAAGATGTTCTCGTGGTCTGCCTTGGCAAGTCCACTTACGCACGCTGCGGCATCATTGTTAATGTCACGCCGCTTGAGCCTGGTTGGGAAGGTCATGTGACCCTAGAATTTTCAAACACGACGCCGTTGCCTGCAAAAATTTATGCTAACGAAGGCGTTTGTCAGTTTTTATTCTTTAAGGGCAACGAGCCTTGCGAAACGTCTTACAAAGACCGCGCAGGCAAATATCAGGGCCAAACAGGCATAACATTGCCTAAGCTATAAACACCTATAAAATATAAGCTTTCTTTTTCTAGAATTCGCCATATCTCCTTTCTTGAGAGAAAAATTTGTTAATGACGTTTCTTTAACATTTTTTCATATTTCGGGAATGGGATGTAAGTATGGGCGTTCAAAAAAAAGTATATATTATTCAAGATTCCCCAGAATCACATTATAAATCGCATGTGATGGTTTCTAGAGTTACCAAGCAATTCCATGATGTTGTGGACCTTAACCTAGAAACTGCCATCGACAGAGATTTATCCGATGCGATCATGATAATAGTGGATGTTCCCCCCAGTGATTATGACACGGTTACATCATTAAAATACATTCTGAAAACCCCAAGAGATGCAGAAACCCCTATTCTTTTTCTCTTAAGCGCAATGAAACGAAGACAAATAGTTCAGGCGCAGCAATTGGGGGCTGCAAAATTTCTCGTCCACCCGATTGATGCTAAGGAATTCACAACAACCTTACGAGACATAGCTAACAATAGCATTGAAAATTCGTGGGAAAATCTTAGTCAAACACAGACAGCTGCTCTTAAAGTCAGCCTTAAAGTCTTTGAAGACACCTTTGAACATATCAAAAATGGCCAACCTATATCTAACGCGGAAATCAGCGAAAGCTGTGACCTTATCATTCAGGCCACCGCAGAAAAGGGCCTTTCAGAAATGCTGGCAGCCATTAGGACACACCACAATTACACCTATCGCCACTCTATGATGGTATGTGGCTATCTCACATCTTTTAGTATGCTGCTGGGCATTCAGGGCGAAGACCTTCAGCATCTTACAATCGCTGGGCTATTGCATGACGTCGGCAAAGCCCATGTACCACCAGAGCTCTTGGACAAACCAGGCCCGCTCACCGATGAAGAATGGGTTGTAATGCGGACGCACCCTGAACACTCCAGAGAAATTTTACTGGACAGTGATGTCCATGATGACATCAAAGATGGTGCTGTTCACCATCACGAAAAAATAGACGGCACAGGCTATCCAGATGGTTTAGCTGGAACACAAATCTCTGATTTTGCACGTATGGTAGCGATCGCAGACGTTTTTTCAGGGCTGACCGAAAAGCGCGCCTATAAAACCAGTATGAGCAACCAAAAGGCATATGACATAATGTGCGATATGGCTGGGCACCTAGATCAGGATCTCGTTAGGGTATTTAAACCTATCGCGCTTGAAACAGAGTAATCTCACACTCCAACATATTCAATATTATACCTATGGCTTACGTAGTCAGCTTTCTTCTTTCATAGGATTTATTCCATTAATATAAAAGTTTACACATCTTTTCCTTGCCTTTGCCCCCTTTTAGCCGCTATCGCAGATAACAATGAAACACATCGGATAGCATTGAGGGTATGTAAATGGAAAAATTACTAATAAGAGGCGGAAATCGACTGCAAGGCACGGTTCCTATTTCCGGTGCTAAAAATGCTGCTCTGCCACTGATGTGCACTGCTCTTTTAAGTGAAGAACCAATCACGCTCACCAACTTACCTAGGTTAGCGGACATTAATACACTGTCTGACCTCTTGAACCACCACGGAACGTCCATCCATATCGGGAGCGGTTCGGGAAAGAGTAATTACGAGCGCCAAATTACCTTCAGGGCTAAAACCATCGAAAGCACGGTAGCACCCTATGAAATGGTGCGCAAAATGCGAGCGTCTATTCTTGTCCTCGGACCACTAGTTGCTCGCATGGGAGAAGCGACCGTCTCCCTGCCCGGCGGATGTGCCATTGGCAATCGCCCCATTGATCTTCATTTAAAAGCTCTCGAGACCCTCGGCGCTGAAATTGAGCTAGCCGAAGGTTACGTGCGCGCCAAAGCGCCAAACGGGCTTGTGGGTGCTACTGTGCGTTTTCCTTTTGTTAGTGTTGGTGCCACTGAAAATATTCTGATGGCCGCCTGTCTTGCAAAAGGTACAACTATTTTAGAAAACGCCGCTCGGGAGCCAGAAATAGTTGATCTCGCCAAATGCCTTATCGCTATGGGGGCAAAAATTGAAGGCGCAGGCCACGAAACTATTACCATTGAAGGTGTTGAAAAGCTCCATGGATGTACTCACAGAGTTTTACCTGATCGCATCGAGGCTGGCTCTTATGCTATTGCTGCTGCCATTACCCAAGGCGACCTTTTACTTGAAGGTATCGGCGCTGACATTATGGGCGCGACCATCAACGTCCTTGAGGCCGCAGGTTGCACAATAGAAGAAACCAAAACAGGCCTGCACATTATTGCCAAGTCCCGGGCCAAAGCCTTTAACGCCGTTACCCAACCTTACCCGGGGTTTGCAACCGATATGCAGGCGCAGTTCATGGCGCTCGCCACTGTGGCTGACGGAGCGTCTATCATTACTGAAGCTATTTTTGAAAACCGCTTTATGCTTGTGCCAGAACTCACCCGACTTGGGGCCGATATAACAGTTACAGGCTCAAGTGCTACAATTCGCGGCACCACCAAACTCAAGGCTGCCCCAGTTATGGCAACCGATCTCAGAGCCAGTATGGGCTTGGCACTGGCCGCCTTGGTCGCAGAAGGAGAAACCGTTGTTAGCCGACTTTATCATCTTGATCGGGGCTATGAACGTCTGGAAGAAAAACTCAAAAATATCGGCGCAGACGTCGAGCGGGTCACAGATTAAGAAACTTAGACCTTATGAAATTCAACTTGATCAACCAAGGCTCTAAGCTATAGTCATTTTATCATGATTGCACAGGACCAATATCTATGACGGATGCAATAAAATTACGCGCTATCAACGCAGAAGATTTAAGCATTTTTTCTTCTCTTTTGCAGGATGCAGTAATTCGCGTAGGCGATATCACGTGGAAAGCTGATGATCATCGTTTTGTCACTATGTGCAATCGCTATCGCTGGGAAAAGAAAAAGGGCTTCTGGCCTTTTAAAAAGCGTCCGGAACGCGTCCGCACTGCCCTGCATTTCAACGGCATCCTTTCAGTGGAAAGCAGTGGCTATGATTTGAACGATAGCGAAGCCTTTTTAAACTTACTCGCGATCCACTACAAAGCCACTCCAACAGGCGATGATTATTTACAACTTGATTTTTCAGCTGGAGCGACTATTCGATTGCACTGTGAGTGTATTGATGGTGTATTGAGCGACTTGAGCGAGAGCTGGCAAGCTATACGAGAACCGCAACATAAATAAGTGTTTTTACTAATTGGAAGACCCCATGACTGACACAGAACAAATGGTCATTGCCCTACCAAAGGGACGAATTTTAAAAGAAGTTTTGCCACTTCTTGAAAAGGCCGGAATTACACCAGAAGCTGACTTTTTTGACGATAAAAGTAGAAAACTACAATTTGCCACCAATCACGATCAGGTTTCCATCATTCGCGTGCGGGCATTTGATGTCGCCACTTTTGTCGCATTTGGCGCCGCACATCTTGGTGTTGTCGGCAATGATGTACTCCTAGAGTTTGATCACGCAGATCTCTATTCCCCGCTTGATTTAGGCATAGGCCCTTGCCGTCTGTCTCTGGCGGTGCCGGTGGACAGTGATGAAGACGAAGACCCTAGAAAATGGTCGCACATTCGAGTTGCCACTAAATACCCTAACCTTACCCACCAATATTTTGCTGATCGCGGTATTCAAGCCGAATGCATCAAACTCAACGGTGCGATGGAACTTGCACCACAGTTGGGCTTATGCCCGCGTATTGTTGATCTGGTTTCAACTGGTGACACTCTGCGTGCCAACGGTTTAAAAGAAATTGCTACTCTTTGTGATATTACAAGCCGCCTGATTGTTAATCGTCCCGCCTTTAAAACACGCGTAAAAGAAATGACCCAGTGGATTGACCGCTTTCAGGAGGCCTTGAATGGCTAGGTGGATTAAAGCATCAGAGTCAGGTTTTGAGGAAAAGATTGAAGCTCTTTTGAATGAAAAACGAGATTCAATAATTGACGTTCAACATATTGTGCAATCAATAATTGGCAAAGTAAAATCTATAGGTGATGCGGCCATATTAGACTTGACCCGCCAATTTGATAAAGTCGATTATCAAGCCGAAGATTTATTGATACCACAAACCGAAATTGACACGCAAGCCGCTAGCGTAGACCCTGCTGTCTATCAGGCCCTAGAGCATGCTGCTGAGCGCATTCGCGCCTATCACCACCAGCAAATACCACAAGGGCTAGACTATAAGGATGCAGACGGGGTGCGACTAGGCGAGCATTGGAATGCGATTGATTCAGTTGGCATATATGTGCCTGGCGGCAAAGCCAACTACCCATCCTCTGTACTGATGAATGCTTTGCCAGCTCATGTGGCGGGTGTTAAGCGCATCGTTATGTGCGTTCCCACACCAAACGGAGAGCTTAACCCAGCTGTGCTTGCCGCGGCAAAAATAGCGGGTGTCACCGAAATATACCGCGTTGGAGGTGCTCAAGCGATTGCTGCAATGTGTTATGGCACGCAAACTATTCAGTCCGTCGATAAGATTGTCGGTCCAGGCAATGCTTATGTAGCTGAGGCAAAGCGACAAGTTTTTGGCAAGGTTGGTATTGATACCATAGCTGGGCCTTCTGAAATACTGGTGTTGGCTGACAAGGATAATAATCCAGAATGGATCGCCGCTGACCTTTTGAGCCAAGCTGAACACGACGAAGTTGCTCAGTCGATTTTGATCACAAATAACGAGAACTTTGCCCAACAAGTAGACACCGCTATTGACGCAATGCTCAAGACCTTGGGCCGCCAAGAAATAGCGTCAAAATCTTGGAATGAATATGGCTGCATCATCGTAGTAGATGCCTTAGAAGACTCATACGCGCTCATAAATAAAATCGCTCCCGAACATCTTGAGCTTGCAGTGGAAAATTCAAAAAATGCGATGGAAAACATACATCACGCAGGCGCTATTTTTATTGGCCGCTATACACCTGAGGCTATTGGTGACTATGTCGCTGGTCCTAACCATGTCCTGCCAACTGATCGCACCGCACGATTTTCAAGCGGCCTATCCGTTTATGAATTTATGAAGCGCACAACTTTTGTTGAATGCAGCGCTGAAAGCATTAAGGTCATTGGGCCAACAGCTATTACGCTAGCGACCGAAGAACGCCTTGGGGCGCACGCGCTTAGCGTTATGCTGAGGCTAGATAAAACTCATGAGTAAAATCATAGACATAACACTTGACGAATCTACCATCGTTCGCTGGAGCGCTGATATTGAGCATGAGCGCCGTGTGGCAATATATGATTTACTTCAAGACAATAGTTTCAACCCCCTGAGACTTAAAACATCACATGATGGTCCTTACAAACTTCATCTGCTCATAAAGGACGGCCGACTTGAGGTGCACATCTTTGATGAAGATGATAATGAGTTGGATATATTCACCCTAGCCATCACGCCTTTCAGGCGCATCATTCGAGAATATTTTGCAATCTGTGAAAGCTACTATCAGGCAATTCGCAGTGCCACGCCCAGCAAGATTGAAGCCATCGACATGGGGCGGCGTGGTTTGCACAATGATGGCTCTGAAGTCCTACAATCACTACTTGAGGACAAAGCTGAAGTGGATTTTGATACAGCGAGAAGACTGTTCACCCTTATTTGCGTATTGCACCTAAAGGGCTAACCATGGTTATCATACAAAAAAATGACGGCCTATTCCCAGCCCCGCCTAAAATCCCAAAATCCGTACTCTTTGTATGCAGCCGAAATGCCTGTCGCAGCCCTATGGCCTTCGCCCTAGCTCAGCAGCATTCCAGAGGCCGCGTTTTCATTGATTCTGTTGGATTACATCCCGGTGACCTTGATGGCTTTTCAATCGCTGTTATGTCAGAGATTGGGCTAGATATCACAGGGCACGTTCCAAAAGCTATTTCACAGGTTGACCCAAGAAATTTTGAGTTGATTGTTTCTTTAACGCCTGAATCTCATCACCAACTGATGGAACATCTTGAAGGGGACGCGGCTGCCGTTGAATATTGGCCCACATTCGATCCAAGCACAGCCAAAGGCAACAGGGACCAAATTCTTGACACCTACCGCCATGTAAGGGACCAGTTGAAAGCCCAAATTGAGCGCAGAATTAATTTTAAGGCTGCTGAATAGTGTCGCAGTCTGGACACAATATCGAAAATATCACTAAATTTTGCAACTTTTGTTGAGATTTTTATGCCTTGCCCCTTGCTTTTTGCTGCGCAAGGTCGCATTAAGAAGCCATATTTTATAGATTCCAAACGAGGACTTACATGGCTAAAGAAGAAATTATCGAGATGAATGGAGTTATTAAAGAACTCCTTCCTAATGCGATGTTCCGTGTTGAACTGGAAAATGGTCACGAAATTCTTGGCCATACCGCTGGTAAAATGCGTAAAAACCGTATCCGTGTTCTTGCGGGTGATCAGGTATT
>CBFDBT010000134.1:0-7461 GCA_965603115.1 uncultured Alphaproteobacteria bacterium | reverse complement strand
TAAAAAGGGATAATCATCCTCATAATCAAAGCGAATTTTCCCCGGACGCCTAAGCAACATATTACCGCGTGCGATAGTGCCATTTGGGTTAACCTGTCTAAATTTTGCTTTAAGCGATGTTACCACATTGAAATAATTCTCAACCTTGGTAAAAGCTACATCGGCTGGCAGGGCGTCAACAACCTCTTCGCCAAGAGGCGGTAATGTTTGCTCCTCTTGAGCCGTAAGCGGCACCGAGACAAGAGCCATCATCAAAATCATTTTATTAAGTTTCATTATTAAGCCTTACTGTCGCTTTGTACTATCGCATTATTATTTATTATAATTTTCACTCTATCCCACGAATCATGAATGGTCGGTGAACATATGTGTGTGATTTAAAATTCTTCTTCATGGTTTGGTGCTAGGACCTCACGCTTACCTGCGTGGTTTGGCGCACTGATCACACCGTTTTCTTCCATCTCTTCGATCAGTGTTGCGGCGCGGTTATAGCCAATTTTTAAACGGCGCTGTACGTAACTGGTGGAGACCTTGCGGTCGCGCATTATAATATCCACCGCCTTGTCATAAAGCTCGTTGCCACTATTGCTGCCGCCCGCGCCAGAATTTGGAATGAAAGGACTGTCATAGCCTTCTTCTGGTTCTTCTGTAACAGATCTCACATATTCAGGGGCACCTTGGGCTTTAACGAATTTAACCACATCTTCTACTTCTTCATCGCTGACAAAAGCGCCATGCACACGCGTAACCTGACTTCCGCCCGCCATATAGAGCATATCTCCCATGCCCAAAAGCTGTTCAGCACCCATTTCCCCCAAAATAGTTCGGCTGTCTATCTTGCTGGTAACCCTAAAGGAAATTCGAGTCGGGAAATTCGCCTTGATGGTACCCGTGATAACATCAACAGACGGGCGCTGGGTGGCCATGATAACATGAATACCAGCAGCACGGGCCATTTGAGCAAGGCGCTGCACCGTCGCCTCTACATCTTTACCGGCTACAAGCATCAGGTCCGCCATTTCATCGATGATCACAACAATTAATGGCAAGCTTTCAAAGTCAAATTCCTGATCTTCATAAAGTGGTTGGCCACTTTCAGGGTCAAATCCTGTCTGAATAGTGCGGGTGAGCTTTTCTCCGCTGGTTTGCGCCTCTTCGACACGCTTGTTATAAGCCGCCAAGTTGCGCACACCCAGTTTTGACATATTAGCGTAGCGTGTTTCCATCTCGCGCACGGCCCACTTTAAAGCCACAACGGCTTTTTTGGCTTCCGTCACCACAGGGGTCAGCAAATGCGGTATACCGTCATAAATCGATAGTTCTAGCTGCTTGGGATCAACCATAATGAAACGGACCTGCTTTGGAGTCATCGCGTATAGCAAAGACAGGATCATCACATTAATCCCAACAGATTTACCAGCACCCGTCGTTCCCGCCATCAATAGATGAGGCATGCTTGATAGATCAGCAACTACAGGCTCGCCACCAATATCTTTACCCAGCATCAGCGGAAGCTTTGCCCGTGTTTTTTCAAAAGCAACCGACGATATCATTTCTCGAAGCGCCACTGTTTCTCGTTTGGTATTAGGCAGTTCGATGCCAATGACATTACGGCCCGGAACCACAGCCACACGGGCTGAAATGGCACTCATAGACCGCGCTACATCGTCTGCAAGGCCAATCACCCGCGCAGCCTTAACACCAGGGGCTGGTTCAAGCTCATACAGGGTGACAACAGGGCCTGGGCGTACATTGATAATATCGCCTTGCACACCAAAGTCTTCCAGCACCGTTTCAAGCATTCTGGCATTGGCCTCTAAAGCTTCACTGCTCAGGCGGTAAGAACTATTATCTTTAGGCGGTGAACTTAAGATATCAATCGGCGGCAATTTAAAGTCTGATCCATCGCCTAAATCCAACGTACGCTGACGTTCCTTGGTTTCACGGCTACCTTTTTCTGTTTTTGCCTTAGGTGTAATTCGCTTTTTAAGTATGGGAGCAGGCTTGGACGGCGGTGTGCGTTTTTTGCGTTTACGCACAACAGCGGGACGACCATCATCATCGAAGCTTTCTTCAATCTCATCGCCTTCCATACGCGAAGCAATCCAGTGCCATCCGTTATAAAGCGCCCAACCAATAGTGCTAATGGTCCAGCGAGTTATGGCAATAATTCTCTCTTTAATTATTTGCCACTCTAAAGCGGACAGACCCAATGTGCCGCCAAGGGCGGGGATGCCAAGGCAGGTAAATATAACCACAAAAGCCCATGTTGGTAGCGTAAGGCCCATAAGGGCAGACAGTGTATTGGCTAGCTGATAGACCCATTGCCCCATAAAACCACCATAACCAGCGTTTATAGGCCATGTGGGGTCTGGGCTCGGAGCACCAAAAGCGGCGGATAAAAACACCAAAGCTATGGGAATGAGGGTAATATTAACCCAGAACCACGGCAAAGTTCGCAACCGCAAAATACGCCAGCACCACGTAAACAGCGGCAAGGCCAGTGCATAACTGGCAAGACCTAAAGTTTGCAGCAAAAGATCTGCCGTATGGGCACCCATAATTCCCAAAAGATTTAAAGGCACCGCGTCTGTTACCTTGTTAAAGGTCGGGTCAGCCGGATCATAACTATAAACTGAAACCACTATAAAAACGCCAGCAAGGCCTATAATCAGCCCCATAGCACGCCATAACAGGCGTCGCAGGAAAAGACTCATAGATTCAGGTAACAAAGGCGTTGTAGCCGTTGTTGTGTTTCTAGTGGCACCTGTTTTTTTGGTGACTTTACTTTTAGCGGCTTTGGCCACGATAGACATGCTCCCCGATGAATATCAATCATATAGTGTTGAATAGCTTAACCGTAGCTCTATGCTCTTTCAAGCGCTATCCCACTCTATATCTAGACATGGACTAATAAGAAGGCTACATCCTAATTATGACAGAGAAAAGACACATATCAGATGTAGCTATTGTTGGCGGCGGAATGGCTGGCCTTACAACAGCTATCGGACTTGCCATGGTCGGCATGACGGTAACCATCGTTGATATGGCCGATGCTGATATTACCACTGACCCTGGATTTGACGGTCGTGCTTGTGCCCTTTCATATTCTACCTGTCAGCTTTTCGAGGCCCTTGATATTTGGCCCTATATGGATGATTTTGCTCAGCCCATCCTTGAAGTCCGCGTTACAGATGGGCCATCCCTCTTGCATACACATCTTGACCACCGGGATCTAGGCGAAGGCCCGCTTGGACATATGCTGGAAAATCGCCATACCCGCATTGCACTCTATAAACGCCTTGCTGAAATGGACGGTATCACGCTTATAGCACCAGACAAAGTCGATACAATCGAACGCAATGCACGTGAGGTCACACTCAAAACAGCTGGCGGGCATACGATTACATCCTCGCTACTCCTCGGTATTGACGGTCGTGGTAGTCAGGTTAGAAACTGGGCCGAGATTAAATGTACAAAATGGGGTTACGGCCAAGACGGTATTGTCTGTGCCATTGAGCATGAGCTTAGCCACGGCGGTGTAGCCCACGAACGGTTCCTGCCCTCAGGCCCTTTTGCTATCCTGCCACTCACAGGCAACCGCTCTTCGATTGTCTGGACTGAAAAAGACCATTTGACCAAAACGATTATGGGCCTGCCTGACCGTTCTTTCGAGGCTGAGGTTGCGCGCCGTGTTGGCGACTTTCTCGGCGAAGTGAAAGTGGTCGGGGGTCGCTGGGCCTTTCCTCTTACGTTGCAATTTGCCGAACAGTTTACAGCGGATCGCTTGGCGCTGGTCGGTGACGCAGCGCACGGTATGCACCCTATCGCAGGTCAGGGCTTAAATTTGGCGCTTAGAGGTGTTGCAGCGCTTTTAGAAGTACTCAGTGGCGCATTCCGCGCTGGACAAGACTTGGGATCAGCAACCACTCTCAGACAATATGAACAGTGGCGCACCAGTGATACCGCTACTCTTTTGAGTGTTACCGATGTACTCAATCGACTATTCTCCAACAATATCACCCCCATCCGTATAGCTCGCGATTTGGGGTTAGCTGCTGTCAATGAAATGCCTGCCGTCAAAAATCTTTTGATGAGTCACGCGCGCGGTACTGTCGGTGATTTACCAAAGCTACTCAAGGGCGAGCGGCTTTAGTTTGTTTGGATCCTAGGCTTATAGCCCTGCGGGCGCCCGTTGGGCTTGCCTCAGGCGCAAGCGTCTTCGGATTTGTGCTTAATATGCAGAAATACTCACTATATCCGTAGGGGACTTGTCCCCAAGGCAAGCGCGACTGCGCGCCCGTAGCGTTAGCGAGGATAGCCTAAGTGGCGATTGAGCGTTTAAAAGAGACTCTCTCTCAAAGCCTTCATAAAATTTTCGCCAGGATCAACCTTTTCAGTGCGATATTTAGGGTGCTTTTCAAAAAATAAAGCGTGGTCAGGGTGCGAGGCATCTTCTTACAGTCGGTATTCACTGTGAGCTATCATAGTTTTCATATTAGAGTGTTTACTCGCTAGATATTTGACAAGTTTTGCGTTGCTTATCAGCTGAGCCTCCGTCAGTGGGTGGCTTTTATCGCTATCACCAATATCCCCGTTGCCAATATTTTCAATGCCGATCGCCACATGATTCAGCCCAATAGTGTGCCGAGCCATCACATTTTCTGGATAAAGCTGATATATAGCACCGTCTCTATCCACAACAAACTGGATGCCCACATTCAACGCGCCATTAGCGGCAATTTTCTCTCGCGCCTGCTCAATGGTTTCTCTGGAGAAATACCCCAAAGTTGCCGCCAAGTCTTTGATAACAGTATAATGTATAACAACTATCTTAGGATCAAACGTGATGGCATCAAGGCCAGTTTTATCTTTTTGCACAGTGTATAATTCAGGATTATGGCGCTCTAGATAATCCAGCGTTAAAGCACGACGCGTGTCCGATATTTCTATAAGATAGCTTTGATCAATAGTGGGCCTAACTCCGCTTAATCCCGCCGGTAGCTGGTGCGCTGAATAATCAGCTTGCGTAAAGCCTGCAAGACATAAAAAAAACGAAAAGAGCAGTATGGTTTTTAATGTTTTCATAATAATCCTATCACGTCTTGCATTGAATAACGTCCGCTCTCTTTGCCAACAGCCCAAAGCGCCGCAGCAATCGCGCCTTCAGCAAATAAATCACGATTTTCAGCGTGGTGCGTCAAAGTAATGCGCTCGTTTTCACTAGCAAAGACAACACTATGCTCTCCAATAACACTGCCACCGCGCAGTGTGGCAAAACCAATTTCACCCTCCTCGCGCGCGCCTGTTATGCCATCACGGGATTTGCAGGCAACATCGTCAAGCTTAACATCGCGGCCATCTGCTGCGGCCTCGCCCAGCATTAGAGCCGTGCCAGACGGAGCATCAACTTTATGGCGGTGGTGCATTTCCAAAATCTCAATATCCCAATTGGTGCCAAGGCGCTCTGAAACCTGTTTGGTAAGCGCAGACAATACTGTAATGCCAAGACTGGTATTGCCAGACTGGACAATAACAGTTGAACGCGCACATATATCTAAATGGGCGTGGCCTTGCTCGTTAATGCCTGTCGTGCCGATAATGAGCGGTGTTGCCGTTTCAACAGCTATATCAGCGTGCAGGCATGTGGCAACGGGTACGGTAAAATCAATAACCACATCAGCCTGTTCAAAGAGGCTTTTTGCATCTTCTGAAACACGCTTGCCTGTGTCGCCAATTTCTTGGCCAATCCATTGGCTGCCCTCGGTTTCAGTGCCGCCTGCAAAACCACATTTTGGGTGCGAAACAATTGCATTAACAAGCGTTTGGCCCATTCTCCCCATACATCCGACAATAGCAATTTTAATCATAAGAATATCTTTTCGCTGTGAGTTTTTCTCATTATTGAACATTCAGCGCCATAAGAAAAGGGCCAGATGAATATCCGGCCCTTTTTTATTCTTAAAAATTTTTAATATTTAAAATCTTACTCGGTCAAATCATCCCATAGCTCTTTGGCTTTAGTAAAAAAACCACTAGACTGTGGGTTAATCTTGTCGCCACCTTCTTCTGCGAACTCTTCGAGAATTTCCTTTTGACGTTTTGTTAGATTAACTGGGGTTTCTATCGCAACCTCTATAACCAAATCGCCAACATGATTACCGTTAACTGTCGGCATGCCTTTGCCGCGCAAGCGGAACTGGCGTCCCGTTTGTGTGCCGGATGGAATAGATATCCGTGCCATTTTTCCATCCATGGTTGGTACTTCAAAATCTCCACCAAGTGTGGCGTGAACCATAGGAATTGGAACATGACAGAAGAGCATCTCTCCCTCACGCTGGAAAATTTCATGGGGTAAAATATTGAGGAAAATATAAAGATCCCCACTTGGGCCACCCTTTAGCCCAGCTTCTCCTTCACCGCTCAGGCGAATACGCTGGCCGTGATCGACCCCTTTAGGGATTTTAACCGATAGAGATTTTTCTTTATGCACACGCCCAGCACCACGACAGCTGTTGCATGGCTTTAATATCACTCGCCCGCTGCCCTGACATCTTGGGCAGGTCCGCTCAACCATGAAAAAGCCCTGGGTAGTGCGCACTTTCCCGTGACCGCCACAGCTATCACACACTTCTGGTTGGCTGCCCTCTTCTGCACCAGAGCCGCCGCAAGGTTCACAGCTTTCTGTTGTAGGGACCTTAACCTTTTCGGTTTTGCCGTGAAAAGCTTCTTCTAGAGTAACTTCAAGATCAAAACGAATATCAGCGCCGCGCTGCATGCCGCCCCCGCCGCGCCCGCCTTGCTGACGGCGTCCGCCGCCACCCATGAAGTCTCCAAAAAACTCTTCGAACACATCTGAAAAATCAAAGCCGCCTTGGCCGCCACCTTGACCACTAGGGCCACCATGCTCAAAAGCTGCGTGGCCATACTGATCGTAAGCAGCCCGTTTGTTGCTGTCTTTTAAGACATCATAAGCTTCATTGACTTCTTTAAATTTTTGCTCGGCTTCACTATCGCCCGGATTACGGTCAGGGTGATAGTTCATCGCGGACTGGCGATAAGACTTTTTCAACGCTGCCGCGTCTGCTGAGCGATCAACCCCTAATAACTCGTAATAATCCTGTTTAGACATAACTCTTTGGCGCCCACTTCTAATAAGACAATTAGGCGCCGTGATAATTTAAACCACAGCGCCTTTTGGTCATAAACTCAAGTATAACCTTTTATTCTTTTTTGTCATCTTCATCGACTTCTTCAAAGTCAACATCAACAACATCTTCGCTATCTTGCGCTTTGGCAGCAGCATCAGCTGCAGCGGCATCTGGATCCATGCCTTCTTCACCACCTTCGGCTTGCTGGGCTTTATATATCTCTTCGCCCAACTTCATAGCTGCCTGTGATAGCGCTTCGTTCTTCTCCTTGATGACATCCATATCGCCAGCTTCAAGAGCCGCTTTAAGA
>CBFDBT010000133.1:0-7485 GCA_965603115.1 uncultured Alphaproteobacteria bacterium | reverse complement strand
TCACTACCGAAGTGAAGTGGACCAGATTGAGCAGCAAGTTCAACACCAACGAAGGTATCTTTGTTTGTGCCGCCAATAGAAGCACCTTTTGAACTTGGAGTTAAGTGATGACCCGGACGGGCTTTATAGCTGATAGAGCCATCGCCCATGTCACGACTTCTAAAAGAAGTAGCACCCATGATCATGGTTCCGCCATCCAATTTAACGCCGTAAGTACCACGAGCAGTAAAGATTAGACCTTCATCATTAAGCTTTGTTCCAGCACCGCCACGGAATGCACCAGCAGCTAGGGACCAGTTATCTCCACTTGTGCCAACTTTTACACCAAGGGCGCGTCCGAAACCAAAGGCATTAACCATTGAAGACCGCTCAAGTGTGTTCAGCTGTGTTCCACCAGTTTGGAGTTCCATAGAGTTTGTTACTTTGGAATGACCTACAGTAAATTTAACTTTTTTACCAAAAGACACATAAGCATCTTTCATAGATACTTTGTTGGAACCAAAGTCGGCTTCAAATTTATAGCCAACGTTTTTGCCAGCTTTACCTTCAATACCAATCCAAGCAGCGCGGAATTCAGCAGCGTCAACATCAACGGCGCCATTGTCACCACTCGCCCAGCCAAAATCAACTTCTACACGACCGCGCAAGTTCATTTCGTACTTTCCGTCTGCAGTAGCAAGTCTCGGCGCAGGGTCAGCTTTTTTAACAACAGCCGCTTTTTTAGCAACTTTCGTAGCTTCTGCGGTTGCTTTTTCAAGCGCTGCAATCTGCTTTTTCAATTCATCAATTTGATTTTGAATATCACTATCTTGCGCAGTTGCAGAAAATGATACCGTACCAACGGCTATTATAGCGCTTGTGCAAAGTAATTTGCTTAATTTCATAATGTTTACTCCTACTTTCTTTTGATAGTTCAATATAACATATTGTATTTTATGCGGTATTTATTCCGCTTAAATTATATGTCCACTTAAGTACATTTTATATAAAGTGGTATTTTTGTAACATATTATCGTTTTTCTTGTATTACTTCTCCTTATAAGTTTAAAATTTGCTACTAATAGTATGTCAAGAAAACCAAAACCCTGAAAGCAGCCTGTCTACCGGAACATAATCATCAATAAGTATGAAGCCTTTGTTTTCAATATCATATTTGCTGTCATTCAAACGAGCCCATATTCGCGGGGCTCCATAAACAGATTTATGTGTCTTTTTTAGACTTAATGGTTCTTGAGAAGCTAGAAGGATGAATGTTGCACGGTCCCCGCCACCTATATCCATTGGGCTATACCAAGCTTGAACATGAGAAAAACTTAACCGCAATGTTTTTATCATACTCAAGAGAAATGCCATACGTCGCGGATCATCAATAACATTGAGAGCATAAATTCCATTAGCTTTCAGATTTGTTGCTACCAATTTATTAAATTCGTCTGTTACCAAATGTGGTGGAATGGCAATGTCATGAAATGCGTCCCCAAATATGATATCAAATTTCCCCTTAGTGTTTGGAGTTTCTCTCACTAGAGACTGCAAAGTGAAACGGGCATCCCTGTCAATAATATGTGTATTATCCGAAGGGCTGTACCATAGCTTTTCTATTGCCATTTGCGTTACCACAGGATCAATTTCTGATATAGTCAACTGGCTGTTGGGCTGCCGGCTTTGCAATGCCCGCGGTAGGGTATAGGCACCACCGCCAACAAAAAAAGCATTAAGGGCCTTGTCTCCAAATTTTGCTCTAGCCACTTCGTCAACAAAATGAATATAGGGACTCTCCAGATACTGCGGATCGTCACGATCATTAATGGAATGAACGAGGTGGTCTAAAGCCATCAAGCGCCCAGGTCTGTCAGATATAAAGTCTGCTTCATCGACCTGAATACAATAATAATTGCTTTCCTTATGGCAAGGTGTCGACATGAAATGCGCTGGAACCATTAGCAGCATGAATATAGACATTGCTGTTAAAGTGACCGCACCCCATACCCTTTGGCGCCCAGCAAGAAAAACTATGGCCAAAAGCGCATTCACACCCGCTACCAGTAGCAAAGTGGTGGATGAACCCAAGTATGAAATGAGTACAAAGCCAGCAAAGAATGTTCCGCCGATACTGCCAAACGCTCCAGCAGCAAGCATACGACCGATAACAGGCCCTGCCGCCCGTCCTTCAAGATCGAGTGCTAATTTTGTTGCCAAAGGCTGGATAAGACCCGCGAGAAAACTGGGTAAGAAGAAAGCGGCAAATCCTGTCAGGGCAATAGCTGCGCCAAGCGATGAAACGCCTTGACCAAGCTCAATAGCTACAAATTTTAAAATTGGCAAAACAAGTAATGTCGCTATTGCACCGCCAGCGAAGGCCCCAGCCATAGCTTTTAAAATATCAACTTTTTCAGCAAGTCGACCACCAATCCAATGGCCCAATGTTAACCCTGCAAGGACAACACCAATCACTGTAGTCCACGTATATAAAGACATACCAAAATATGGCGCCATCAATCGACCCGCCACAATCTCGACCACCATAGCAGCCACAGCGTTAAGCGCTACCGAGGTGCTAAGTATAATATGCTGGACTCTCATTGATTTCATTCTTTATTACCCACAACAGGGGTGACACCCAATGCTCCAGCCTGAGAATGTACACCGACCACAGACTTGCAATCCGTCATACAGCGATCTTGTGGTGTATCCGGTAAATCAACAGCTTTTATGAATCCTTTGGCATTTGGCATCACGATCTTAGACAAGCTATTTTTATCCAACACACTGTCTTCTTCCACCAAATCATTTAAATAAAGGACATAGGCGATAATTGCGTAGGTCTGATCTGCATTTAAAGATTGAGAATTCCCAAACGGCATTGTGCGATATGTGTAATCAAAAAGCGGAGCAGAGTAGGGCCAATAGCTCCCCACCGTCTTCATTGGTCGGTCTTGATCAAGCGTACCGTTACCTCCCGCTAAAGCAGGGAACCGCCCAGAGCCTTCGCCAAAAGTTCCATGGCAGTCAGCGCACTTTTCATCGTAAAGCACCTCACCGTCTGTCACAGACCCTTGCCCTTGCGGCAAACCTTTACCATCGGCTCGAACGTCAATATCCAACAGTTTTATTTCATTTGCACTGGGAGTACGACCTATTACTGCGTCATCAGCTAAGGCAGCACTTGAAAGTGCTAGTACCAGCGAAGCTAATAAAAATTTAGGTGGACAACTGAACATTTTCAACCTTCCCATTTGGATGGATGCGCCACGTCTGAATAGCATTATTATGAGAGGTAGAGTTCTCGCCCCGCACCTTTCGTAATTGAGATATTGTCGGTTGGACACTGCCCGTTTCATCTACGGCCCGTGACATGATCAATGCCTCTTCGCCCTGCCAGTCCCAGTTAAAATTAAAACGCGTTAAAGCGTGAGGTAAAACAAGACCAGATAGTTTTGCTTCACGCCAGTTGCGCCCGCCATCCACTGAAATATCCACATGTTTGATGCGCCCGCCGCCAGTCCAGGCCAGACCCGTGATTTGACATGGACCTTTTCTATTCATTGCTTTTTGGGGGCTAGGGCTGGTGATAACGGACTTTACCCCCATAGCCCATGAAAATTGGCGGGCAATTCCATCGGGCATAAGGTCTGTGTAGCGAGATGTTTCTTCACGGGTATGCCATGGCTGATCCCCAACTTCGATACGTCTGAGCCATTTGATCCATAAATTGCCTTCCCACCCTGGTACAACAAGGCGAAGCGGATAGCCCTGTTCTCGCCGAAGACGTTCGCCATTCATTGACCAGGCAATCAGCACATCATCCATAGCCTTCGATATAGGTAGTGACCGTGTCATACCAGCAGCATCAGCGCCTTCAACCAACAGCCAAGCCGCTTTTGATTTTATGCCTGCATAGTCCAGTAAGGTGGAAAGCTTTACACCGGTATATTCCACACAATGCACCATGCCATGCGTAAACTGAACACCATCCATCTGGGCCCCTCGCCATTCCATGCCTGTGTTCGATGCACACTCTAGAAAATGGATATGATTTTCATGCGGAAATTGACGCAATTCATCAACTGTCCACCGCAAAGGCCTATCTACAAGCCCATGTAAGGTCAGGCTATGTTTGGTAGGGTCAATGTCAGCGGCGCCACCATGATGTCGCTCAAAGCACAAACCATTGGGCGTGATAATTCCATCAAGTTCATGAAGAGGGGTGAAATTGACAGAAGCTTCTTTTGTTGGCGTTAACCAGTCTACTGTCCGTCGTTGAACATGGTTTTCATGCGGTGAAGGTAGACCATAAGGATATGCATCAACACCAGTACCAAGCTTTCTGGACCAGCCAGGTAAACTTTCCTGTGATTTCGCGATTCCAGGTATAGTCACTAAAGCACTACCCGCAGAAGCGACGCCGCCAAGCATCAACCTTCGTCTATGGAGGTTTTCAATCGAATGTTTCTGCTTTTCTTTTTTAGCCATGGCAAATTCACTGGTGTTATCAACGCTCCAGCGTCCCTTCCACATTTTTCAGAAAACTGATTAGTGACTCTTCTTTAAATCGACGATCCTTTACGAATTCAAGAAGGCGATAAAATTGCTTAGGTGGAAGGTAGCCCGGGACATTCAATGCCTCGACATCAATGGGCTCTCCGTCATTAGCGGGGCTATCTGCTACAAAAAACTGAACTGTAGGCGTATAAGCAACTCTGAATTTACGGGCCATAACATTTTCAGGCAAAGTCTCCCCTTCAAAATCAGTAACTTCACGCCCGCCATATTTATTCAATTGCACCACACTAAAGTTTTCCCGCATGAAGGCATTCACTTTTGGGTCGTTTATGGTGGTTTTCATAAGCCGTTCACAGTAGATGCAGCCCTTTTGCGTCCAAATTACTACAAGGGCCTTGCCTTCAGCTGCGGATTCATTCAAATCTTCCCTCAGTTCGAGAAAGCTATTGAGAAACCATGAATGCGTATACATGCCCTCTTCAATCATGACCAATGTGCTGACTTGGTCTTTTCCCTGTGCATAAACAGGTGTGATCAGCAGCCAAGTCAAAACTATAGCAACTAATGTGCGATGAAAAATCATCCAATCTCTCCCAACTGGGGCAGCATTTTTTGAATGAAAAAGCCAAGTTCATTCATCCATCCGAACATAATCATTAATCCGGTAATAACCAAAAGGCCGCCCATCACTTTTTCGATAGTCCCCAATTTGGACCTAAATCTAGCTGACCAACGCAGGAAGGGGCCGATTGCAAAAGCAGCTACAATGAATGGAATGCCAATGCCAATGCCGTAGGCGGCAAGAAGCGTCATGCCATCTGTCGGAGTGTCACCTCCTGCCGCTATCATCAATATTGTTGCCAGTACTGGCCCCACACATGGTGTCCAGCCAAAGGCAAAAGCCATCCCGACCAGAATCGCGCCTATATATCCCAAAGGTGCTTCTTTATGGTGATAGCGTTTTTCCATATAAAGGAAAGGAATGCGGATCACGCCTGCAAAGTGAAGCCCCATAATGATGATCAGGCCTCCAGCAAACTTTGATAAAATATGCATATTTTCAGCTACCATCTGACCAAAGAAAGTGGCCGTGGCACCCAAGGATATAAAAATTATATTAAAACCTATTACGAAGAGAACAGCATTCACGATAGCTTGGCGACGGATTTGCGCGTTCTCTTCATGGTCCTCTATCAATTGATCTAAAGATGATCCTGCTAAAAAACACAAATAAGGAGGGACAAGTGGCAATACGCATGGGGACAAAAAGCTGAGTAGTCCGGCCACAAAAGCGCCAAATAATCCTATATCAAACATATAGCTTAACTAAAGAATATTGATTAAATTTGATGCCTTGTCCCAAGCCTTTTTGGCAGGAACGGCTTGCGGAGAGATGTGGTTCACCTTTCAAGAGCCATGATGCACCAAAAATGCTTGGGGCAGTCACTGAAAGCAAGGTTATTTTAAACCATGCCGCTATTATATTTCTCACATGATGAACCACATCATTATTCAAAACATTCTTTGTCATGACTTAAAATATTCCTTGTCAAAGGTGATCAATATTCTTTAGTTAAGCTATTAAACTACATACCTACTATTTCAACGGTTCCGCGTTCAGCGCCGCTGACAACCTTTTTCTCTCGCAAGTAATCGGTCATCACATCATAGATAGCAGGGCCGGTCGTCGCTTCATTAACTGATGCCCATCCAGCAACTATGTAAGTTTTATCATCTTCAATCGGCGCGCCTGTTTTGAGTGACGTTAGGTTAGATATTCATTTCCCCATTCCATTCTTGGGGCGAATAGTGTAGCTATTGCCGCCAACACGTACCATATCTCCGCCTTGCTGGTAATAAGGGTCAGGGTTAAAGATATTATCAGCCACATCTTCGAGGATTAGCTTTAAGTTTCCGCCGGTCATCTCATTTCTGTATGCACTTGGATAGGTGATAGCCGTTTGGTTATAAACATCTTCAACTGTAATATCGTGACCACCTGGAAGTGAAGACCCCCAGCGGAACCCGGGAGAAAGAGAAATTTCTGCATCACGTTGTTCAAGAAGTGCGTCACATATAACATCATCAAAAGTACCGTTAAAATTACCGCGACGATAAAGCACATTTTCCGTGCGGGCGAGTACAGTGTTTAGTTTTTCTTCATGCGGAGCGCGGATTTCTTTAATTAGATTATCCATCTCAGCATCTTTTTCTATGCTATCTGAAAGGATAGGCATTAGCCGGAAATTATAATCTACGACCTTGCCATTTTTTACATCCAGATCCAGTCTCGATAGGAATTTCCCATGTGACCCAGAGGCAATTAACAGAGTATTATTCACCTTTATGGGAGCCGGAATAGCATCATGCGTGTGACCTGTTAGAATAACATCAATTCCATCGACGCGCGATGCCAGCTTGCGGTCAACATCGAAACCATTGTGGCTCAAAAGAACGACGAGTTCAGCGCCATTCACTCGAGCCGCCTTCACTTGCTCGCGAACCAAACTCTCTCTAATACCAAAGGACCATTCAGACATCATATATCTGGGGTTAGCGATAGGGGTATAGGGAAATGCCTGTCCGATCACAGCAACACTAACACCACCACGTTCAAAAAACTTTGTGCCCTCAAAAACAGATTCTTCCCACTCTGTATCAACAACATTACCTGCTAGAAATGGGAAATCCAGCTTGTCAATCAGCTCCAGGACGCGCTCGGCGCCATAGGTGAACTCCCAGTGAGATGTCATCGCGTCAACACCTAGCTTGTTCATCACACGCACCATATCTTCACCGTCGGTCTGAAGGGAAGTATAGGAACCTTGCCAAGTGTCGCCCCCATCAAGGAGAAGAGTATTGTCAGGGCGTTCAGCGCGAACTGCTTTGACCAAAGTAGCCATGCGATCCATGCCACCCACACGCCCATACTCCTGAGCCATGCCGTTAAAGTCTACACTACTGAATGCATAAGCTTCAGGT
>CBFDBT010000132.1:0-7532 GCA_965603115.1 uncultured Alphaproteobacteria bacterium | reverse complement strand
GAAGCTACGTGGTTAAATAATGGATTTATCAAATGCAAAAATGAGCAGAGACCTCATTTCACTCTCAAGATTGCAAGCTCTCTAGATGGGCATATAGCAAGTTCTTCTGGCGAGAGTAAATGGATTACTGGTGAAGAGTCACGCGAAGTTGGTCACATGTTGCGGGCCAGTCATGATGCTATTCTGGTTGGTATTGAAACCGTTATAGACGATGACCCTCGTCTTGATTGCAGAATTGCAGGTCTTGAGGAGAGATCGCCAGTGCGCATAATTCTTGATGGGCGCGCACGGTTGCCCATTGATAGTGAATTGGTGAAAACAGCAAATGAGCATCAAACAATTTTGGTTACATCGGCTGCCTCTAGCCCTAACGCAATGTTGTTGGCAGAAGAGGGTGTGCTGATTTTGCCAGTTTTGGATACGCGCAATATGACACAGGTTGTTTCTGCTATTGCCGCGGCTGGTGTGACACGCGTGCTTGTTGAAGGTGGAGCCACTATTCATTCCTCCTTTATTGCAGCTAATATAGCGGATTCGATTGAATGGTTTCGCTCTGGTGTTATCCTCGGCGGCAACTCAAAGTCCGCAATTGCTGATTTTGGTCAATCCGACCTCAAAGGTGCACCGCGGTTTAGGCATGTGAAAAGCGAATCTTTAGGGTCTGATAGACACGACACTTACAGGCTAATTTAAAGTCAATTTTATAAGAAGAAGATAAAGATGTTTACCGGGTTAGTCACAGATGTTGGACGAGTTCGCTCTATAGAGCGTAATGGCGATACTCGTGTTTGTATTGAAAGCACGTATGATGTTGAGTCTTTTGATATGGGCGCATCCATATGCTGTGCGGGTGTTTGTCTAACGGTGGTGGATAAAGCTGAAGGATGGTTTGCTGTTGATGTTTCAGACGAAACACTCTCTTGCACCACCCTTGGTGACTGGGCCGAAGGCTCTGTAGTTAATTTAGAACGCTCCTTAAAGCTGGGTGACGAGATGGGTGGTCATATTGTAACGGGCCATGTTGATTGCGTGGGTGAAATATCAGCTATGAGCGCGGTCAAGGCCTCATGCAAAATGGATATTGCTGTTCCTCTTAAGTTTTCTAAATTGCTGGTAGATAAAGGCAGTATTTGCGTGGATGGTGCATCGCTTACAGTTAATAGTGTTGAGGATCGTGCTTATGATAGTTTGGTGTCAATTAACCTTATTCCTCACACGCAGGAAGTCACAAGTTTTAAAGATGCCGCCGTCGGACAAAAGGTAAACCTTGAATTTGATATTCTAGCACGGTATGTAGCGCGCATGCAGAACATTGCTTTATAAAGGATACTATTTTGCCCAATCGTTATCTATCCCCTGTTTCAGATATTATTGAAGACGCTCGAAATGGACGCATGTTTATTTTGGTTGATGATGAAGACCGTGAAAATGAAGGCGACCTGATCATTCCGGCTCAAATGGCAACGCCAGATGCCGTTAATTTTATGGCAAAATATGGTCGGGGTCTTATTTGTCTAACTATGACGCGCGAGCGGCTTGAAGATCTTGAAATTCCTATGATGAGCGTTGACAATAAAATGCGTCATGGCACAGCTTTTACGGTCTCAATTGAGGCCCGTGAAGGGGTTACCACTGGCATTTCTGCCGCTGACCGATCGCATACAATCACCGTGGCTATTGATAGTACAAAGGGTAAGGATGATATAGCATCTCCGGGCCATGTATTTCCTTTGATGGCTAAAGATGGCGGTGTACTTGCAAGAGCAGGGCACACAGAAGCCTCTGTTGATATCTCAAAGCTAGCAGGGCTAAATCCCTCAGCTGTAATATGTGAGATAATGAATGATGACGGAACAATGGCGCGTTTGCCGGATTTGGTGGAGTTTGCCAAGTCGCATGACCTCAAAATAGGGACCATTCGTGACCTGATTGCATACCGTTTGCAGAATGATAATCTTGTTGAATGTGTAGAGAGTTCCAGCTTTAAGCGAAATAGTGGTGCTGAATGGGCGGTCAAGGTTTACGCCTCAACCGTGGATGACTCTGAAAATTTGGCTCTTGTATATGGCGACCCTAGTGGAGAAGAGCCAGTACCCGTTCGCATGCACGTTGCAAATCCATTTGAAGATATGCTGGATGAAAACACGCCTAGAAGCGGGCAACTCGCACGCGCAATGCAGATGATAGAAGAAGAAGGACGAGGTGTCGTTGTTGTCTTTCCGGGTTCTGGTGGTCAGTCATTTTCCTCGCTAGTCTCTCAACACAAGGGCGAATATGTAAAAGATAGCGAAAAAGTTATCCGCAATATCGGGTATGGAGCACAGATTATGCTCGATCTTGGTATTCTCAATATGATATTGCTTTCAAATACACAGGCTCCAGTGGTTGGTATTGAGGGCTATGGCCTAAATATTGTAGAAAATAGGGCCATTCCTGCCAATTAGATTGTTTGGGCTTTTAGCCGAATAGAAAGAATAATTATGAGTAAACATCACCTTCTAATCGTGGAAGCTCGATTTTATGATGATCTTGCTGATGAAATGGCTGCCGGAGCCGGCGAAGCTATAGAAGCGGCAGGCTGCACCTATGATAGAGTAAGTGTGCCGGGCGCGCTGGAAATTCCCGCAGCGATTAAATTTTCACATGAGGGGGATGCCGTATCCTATGATGGCTACGTTGCCCTAGGATGTGTTATACGCGGTGAAACAACCCATTATGATTATGTTTGCATGGAAAGTGCGAGAGCCTTGCAGGAGTTGGCCATAAAGGATCAAATTTGCTTAGGTAATGGTATTTTGACAGTTGAAAATAGTGACCAGGCATGGGCGAGGGCGTCGCGAAGTGAAAAGAATAAAGGCGCAGCGGTAGCGGGTGCTGCCTTGCGTATGATTGAATTAAAAGAATTGTTTGGGTGTAAATAAATGACAGATACTAAGAATAAACCCAAAAAAGGCGGACCGCGCAGCGCAGCCCGCTTGGGAGCCGTACAAGCTCTCTATCAACTGGACATGGCTGAAAAACCTGCGGTTAAAATGATTATCGAAGAATATTCCAATCATCGTCTAGGTAAAGAGATTGAGGGTGATCAATATAGCGATGCTGATATTGTCCTATTCTCTGATATAGTAGATGGGGCTTTTTCGCGTTTAGAAGAGATTGATACAAACATCAAAAAATTTCTAACACCAGATTGGCCCATAGATCGCATTGAAAAATTACTCAGGGCTATTTTGCGTGCTGGTTGTTATGAGATTATTGCAAGGCCGGATGTGCCGACACCAGTTATTATCAATGAATATGTTGATGTAGCTCACGCATTTTATGACCGAATTGAAACTTCTTTTGTGAATGGTATTCTAGATAAGCTTGCAAAAGAGTTGCGCTCCTAGAGTAACTTTAGGAAGATGGTATGATCAGCGAGTTCGATTTAATTGCCAAATACTTTGCCCCACTTGCTGGTGCAGGTGGCTTGGGATTGCTCGACGATGCGGCTGTTCTTACCCCCGCAATTGGTAAAGACCTTGTGATAAGCAAAGATATACTAGTTGCAGGAGTTCATTTTTTTGAGGATGACGACCCAGCACAAGTTGCATCTAAAGCCCTCGGTGTAAATCTGTCTGACTTAGCGGGTAAGGGCGCATCTCCTATCGGCTATTTTTTGGGCTTGGCTTTAAACCAAGATATAACAGATAGCTGGCTTGAAGGCTTTTCATCTGGGCTTAAAGCATCTCAATCCAAGTATAGTTTATGCCTGTTGGGCGGGGATACAGTTAAAACACCGGGTCCGCTGACTATTTCGATCACTATTTTTGGCGATGTTGCTGGCGGGCACGTTATCAAACGCTCGGAAGCAAAGGCTGGAGACATTGTTTATGTCACCGGCACTATCGGCGATGGGGCTCTTGGACTAGTGGAACGAAAAAAGTCTGGAAAATGCTCCCGTAATGCCTATTTGCTCAATAGATATTTGGAACCAGAACCCCGTGTGGCGCTTGGCAAAGCCATGGTAGGAATTGTTGGTGCAGGCATGGATATATCGGATGGCTTGCTCGCTGATGCTAGTCATATGATGAAGGCATCGCGATGCGGGATTCAGATTGACCGACACTGCATCCCTTTATCGCCAGCCGCTAAAGAGCGACTTGCTGGAGATAAAAATTTATGGCAGACAATTCTTGCTGGTGGTGATGATTATGAATTATTATTGACCTGCAGACCTGATCGCCAACACGCATTGATGTCAGTTGCAGCACAATCAAATACCGCACTTACAGCCATTGGAGTGGTGATCGAAGGTGAAAGTCTTGACCTCAGGGATGAAAATGGCGTTCTATTAGACTATGATGAAATTGGGTTTAGACATTTTTAAAGGACTTTGAGATGGCAGATGATGAAAATGAAGACATGGAAGAAGAAGTTGTAAGTTCGGGTGGCTCGAACAAAATACTAATGATTGTCATTCTTGTTGTTGGCCTTGCTGTTGGAGGCGCTGGTGCTTATTTTTTACTTAATCAGTCCGGCGGAGACCCCGAAGGTGAATCTCTAGAATCAGAAGAATCTACAGATGAAATAATAGAAGAAAAAGCGCCTAAGTTTGTTCTCTTTGAGGGAATGGCGGTTCCTGTGCATGACAGTAGAGGAAAATACATCGGCAATTATAAGATAACTATTAAAGTTTTGACAGAAGATGATAATAATAATGTGAAGGTAAGAAATATGAAATTTGAACTTCGTCATGCCTTTATATCTCGTATTGCCAAGGGCGGTTTTTTAGTGCCGAATTCAACTAATCTCGACTATGAAAAAACGGCTAATGTATTGAAAGAGATATCTAAATCTATAGTTGGGGATGATATAATCTTAGGTGTAGTTATTGATGATGCTATGCGTGTGAATAACTGATTTCCTGTAACATTTTACCAGAATTTATATCTAAAACCCTGCATAAATTATGATGCGGGGTTTTCTTTTATAAAAGCAATGCTTGCACATCATAAAAACGCTGAATAAGGTATCTGCTCAGCTTCTGGCTGAATGTACTGACATTCTTCTTTAGGAGGGGGAATAGAGCTTTAAAATAAGAAGTTTTAAGGTGTTTGGGATTAAATGAGGGAAGAGGAAAACTCATGGACGTATTATCTATCGCGATAGCCTGCGGCATTCTTGCAGTAGTTTATGGTGTAATTACGCGTAGGTCGATTTTGTCGGCGAGCGCGGGTAACGAAAAAATGCAAGAAATTGCTGCTGCAATTGAAGAAGGCGCACGTGCGTATCTATCTCGTCAATATCGAGCAATTTCTGTTGTTGGTGTCGTTGTAACTGTGGTTCTGTTTATGACTTTGGGCGTTTATCCGGCAATTGGTTTTGCGATTGGCGCAATTTTGTCAGGTGTTGCGGGCTTTGTTGGCATGCTGATTTCAGTGAAAGCAAATGTGCGTACAACACAGGCTGCAAGTGAGAGCGTGCAAAAAGGCCTAACACTTGCTTTTAAGGCAGGCGCTGTAACAGGTATGCTGGTCGCTGGTCTCGCCCTTTTGGGTGTAGCTGTTTATTATTATTACCTTACTGTAGTATTAGGGGCAGCAGTAGATAGCCGAACAGTGATCGATTCACTAGTTGCTCTTGGCTTTGGTGGTTCACTTATTTCAATCTTTGCCCGTTTGGGCGGTGGTATCTTCACCAAAGGTGCGGATGTTGGTGCTGACCTTTGTGGTAAGATTGAAGCGGGTATCCCTGAAGATGATCCTCGCAATCCTGCAGTTATTGCCGACAACGTTGGCGACAACGTAGGTGACTGTGCTGGTATGGCGGCTGATTTGTTCGAGACTTATGTTGTGACTATCACAGCTACTATGGTCCTGACAGCTCTTTATGTTGGTGACGCTGCAGCTTCAGTTATGTTGATGCCACTACTTATCGGTGGTGTTTGTATTATCACTTCCATTATTGGTACTTTCTTTGTCAAGCTTGGCAAAAGTGGTAATATCATGGGCGCGTTATACAAAGGCTTTGCAGTAACGGCACTCTTGTCAATCCCTGCACTTTATTGGGCAGTTGACCAAACAATTGGCCTTACAAACACTATTGATGCTGGTAGTGTAAGCTTTACTGGCATGGATGCTTTCTGGTGTGGTGTTATTGGTTTGGCTGTAACGGCTGTAATCATTGTAATAACTGAATATTACACATCAACTGAGTATCGTCCTGTTCGCTCAATTGCTAAAGCATCTGAAACAGGTCACGGCACGAACGTGATTCAGGGCCTTGCTGTATCGCTTGAATCAACCGCGGCTCCAGCCATATTGATTTGTGCTGGTATTATCGCTGCTTATCAGTTTGCTGGTGTGTTAGGTCTGGGTTTTGCTGGCTCCACCATGCTTGCGGTTGCAGGCTTTGTGGTTGCCCTTGATGCCTTTGGTCCGGTAACAGATAATGCCGGAGGTATTGCTGAAATGGCTGAGTTAGATCAAGAAGTGCGTGATCGCACCGATGCTCTAGACGCTGTGGGTAATACTACTAAAGCTGTGACAAAGGGATATGCAATTGCGTCAGCAGGTCTTGCTGCTCTTGTTCTCTTTGGTGCTTATACAGCTGACCTTAAACTCTACTTCCCAGAGCTTAATGTAGACTTCCAGCTTGCTAATCCTTATGTGATTGTCGGGTTGTTCTTGGGAGCATTGTTGCCGTATCTCTTTGGAGCGATGGGCATGATGGCTGTCGGTCGCGCTGGTGGTGCGATTGTGGAAGAGGTTCGCAGACAGTTTAAGAGTGAGCCTGGTATTCTTAAAGGCACAGTAAAGCCTGATTACGCTAAAGCAGTTGATTTGCTTACAAAAACAGCGATCAAGGAAATGATTGTTCCAAGTCTTTTACCGGTGCTTGCTCCAGTAGTGGTTTATTTTGCTATCAATGCAATTGCCGGCCCAGCTGAAGCCTTCGCTGCACTTGGTGCCTTGCTTGTTGGTGTGATTGTTGGGGGGCTTTATGTGGCCCTTAGCATGACTGCTGGCGGTGGTGCATGGGATAATGCCAAAAAGTATATCGAAGATGGTAACCACGGCGGTAAGGGCTCTGACGCTCACCACGCGGCTATCACGGGTGATACTGTTGGTGACCCTTATAAAGATACCGCAGGTCCAGCTGTGAACCCAATGATCAAGATTACGAACATTGTGGCGCTCTTGCTATTGGCTATGCTAGCCCATTAAGCACTAGGGATCTAATAACAATAAAAGCCCCGGCCATTAATTTGGTCGGGGCTTTTGCTTTTACTGAGTTATAGTATTGCCAGTTTTAGGAACCGTTAGGTCCTGGACCATTAGGTCCTTGGCCTTGTTGCTGTCCAGCTCCTGCAAAGCGCCCAACATTCATGAAAAGCTGCTGAAAGAAATTCTGCTCTTTTCCACGGGTTCTAGTTTTGTCTTTGCTAGGCTCAATGTTCCAAGCGACGCTTAAGTTTAGATTGTCAACGTCAGATACAACGCCTTTGTCATCAAAACGAACAGCTAGAATGCGTCTATTTTCACGTTCTG
>CBFDBT010000131.1:0-7546 GCA_965603115.1 uncultured Alphaproteobacteria bacterium | reverse complement strand
CTGGCCTTTTGGTTGATTTGCCAAATCTGGATAAAACGGGTGCCGATGGTATTGGTCTTTATAGAACTGAATTCCAATTTATGGTGTCGTCGACCCTGCCGCGGGTTTCTGAGCAAGTTAAAGTTTATAATGATGTGCTGGATGCAGCTGAGGATCGTGAAGTTATATTCCGTACGCTGGATGTTGGTGGGGATAAACAGGTAGGGTTCCTTCCACGAGAAGAAGAAGAAAATCCGGCCATGGGATGGCGAGCTATTCGTGTCGCACTGGATAGGCCAGCTCTGCTTCGGTATCAGATACGGGCTCTGCTTATCGCTGCAACAAATAGGAATTTGAGCGTCATGTTCCCTATGATTGCTGAGATTGCTGAACTACGTGAAGTTAAGGCCATCTTTAAAAAAGAGGTGGACCGAGCAGAAGCGATAGGCAGCGATATGCCCAAAACTATTAAGATAGGGTGCATGCTTGAGGTGCCATCCCTTGCGTGGCAAATGGATTTACTGATGCAGGAAGTAGACTTTGTGTCCATAGGCACTAATGATCTAATGCAGTTCTTTTTTGCGTGTGACCGTGGAAACCCACGTCTTGCAGACCGTTACGATCTTTTGTCGCCAGCGGTCCTCTCGTTTTTGAAATCGGTAATTGATGCAGGGGATGTAGCGGGGGTTCCTGTAACGCTTTGCGGTGAAATGGGGGCTAAGCCCCTAGAAGCTATGGCTCTCGTTGGCCTAGGCCTGAAAAGGCTTTCAGTATCTTCAGCTTCAATTGGGTCGGTGCGCCGGACGATACGCAGTCTTGATTTAAGCAAGCTCCAACCCTTTCTCCAAGAACATTTAGAATCCCCCAAGCACTCACTGCGAGACTCATTGACGCATTTCGCTCGTGATCATGGTGTTGCGCTTTAAGCAATCCATTTAACATGCTATATTAATACAGAAAATTTATTTTCAATTGTCTCTAATTATTAATTGTTTTTTGACAAATGTATGTAAATATAGTTATATGTGATCTTACCCATCACGTTGGAGCTGCTTTCTTGAGATTATCAGGCAGTTGTAAATGGATTACCTGTAATTAGGTTTTCGACCGTGAAGGCATTTATGACGAGGAAGCGATGGGGGTGCAAATTCAAGCACATTAAGCTCAAACTTAGCTGGTATTTATCAGCGTAGCTGTGACAGATAGGCAATGTGAGGACATTTGATCTGTTGCTGAGGCAATAAGAAAATGAGTGCACAAGAAGCATGTGAATTAGGCGCAAAGATCCAACAGGCCCGCAGGAACACGGGGTTGGAGCTTGTCTCTATCGCTGGGGAAATTTGCGTTAGTAAAAGTTATCTAACTGCAATTGAAGAGGGCCGCTTTGAAGCGCTGCCAGCCTTTCCTTTCGCAGTAGGATTTGTGCGATCTTTCGCACAGCAAGTGGGGCTCAATGTTGATGAAATCTCTAGTGAATTTAAAGCCATTGTTAAACCTGTTGTTGTAGAGGAGGCAGATAGCGATCTTGATCTCCCTAGCAATCCAGTTATTGAAGCAAAAAAGACAGCAAAAAGAGGCCCTATTTATGGTGGGATCGCCGTGGCATTGGCTGCGATGTCTGCGTCATGGATGGTTTTCATTGGCGGTGGTCAACAGGCTGCCTATGTCAAGACTACGTCTCCTCCTAAAGAAATTACACAGTTGGCCGTTGCTAAAATTGATGGCATCCAGTTGGAGCGGAATATTCAAACGGCACCAGAAAAGCATGATAATGCCGATGCCGATGCCGATGCCGATGCCGCTACTCAAGCCGATATTGTAGCAGCCGAGACAATTGTTGTAGCGGAAGAAGAATTCACACCAGCAAACAATCAGTTCATGGGTGTCGCAAATGCAAGTGACGAAGGCTCTAAAGATTTAAATTTACTGGCAACAGAGGTGATGTTTGAAGCGCGTCAAGATGCGTGGGTTCGCATTACCAGTGGCGATTCAATTTTATTTGAAGGCGTGCTGCATTCTGGCGACCATTATGTACCGCCGATGGGGCCATCGCTTAATCTTACAACCAGCAATGCTGGTGGTTTAGCGCTACATATTGGTGAACATGATCTAGGTGTTCTTGGGGTTAAAGGTGGCATCATCGAAAATGCCAAAATTGATCCAGACAGTCTAATTTTAAGGCTTGTTGAAACTTTATAGCAAAAATCTTTACTTAATTGTGACTGATAGGCTGGTTTTTACTTGCCTTCATGTGCGTGCAAGCTCATGTATAGGCGCATAAAGCAATAAATCTTGAAAGAGTCGAATATGAGTTTGCGCCCGTGGAGGGATATATCCCGTCGAAAGTCTCGCCAGATTATGGTGGGTAATGTACCTGTAGGTGGCGATGCCCCTATTACTGTACAGACTATGACCAATACATTAACCTCAGATGCCAAAGCCACATTAAACCAAATCAGGAGCGTCACAGAGGCTGGTGCTGATCTTGTGCGCGTTTCTTGTCCTGATATAGAATCTACTGCAGCCATGAAAGAAATTTGTCGTGGTTCAGAAATTCCCGTAATCGCAGATATTCATTTTCACTATAAACGGGCTTTGGAAGCGGCTGACGCTGGAGCTGCTTGTTTGCGGATTAATCCTGGCAATATTGGCTCGCCCGAGCGGGTAAGGGAAGTTATTCGTGCGGCAAAAGCCAATGGCTGCAGCATGCGTATTGGCGTGAACGGTGGGTCACTTGAAAAACATTTGCTCGAAAAATATGGCGAACCTTGTCCTGAAGCCCTCGTTGAATCTGCTCTAGAACATGCGAAGATTTTAGAAGATAATGACTTCTTTGAATTTAAAATCAGCGTTAAAGCCTCTGATGTATTTTTAGGTGTCGCGGCCTACCATGGCTTAGCTGAGGCTTGCGACTATCCTCTGCATCTTGGCATCACTGAAGCGGGGGCGCTCAGAGGTGGCACGGTCAAGTCTGCAATTGGCATGGGTAACCTTATGTGGGCTGGTATTGGCGATACCATAAGAGTATCTCTGTCTGCCGATCCGGTAGAAGAGGTGAAAGTCGGTTTTGAAATGCTAAAATCTCTTGGCCTAAGACATCGCGGCGTTCAAATTATAAGCTGCCCAAGTTGCGCTCGCCAAGCCTATCCTGTAATTAAAACAGTAGAGACATTGGAAGAGCGGTTGTCGCATATTCACGTACCGATGAGTTTGTCGATAATAGGCTGTGTGGTCAATGGGCCCGGCGAAGCCCGCGAAACAGATATTGGTCTCACTGGCGGGGGAAATGGAAACCATATGGTTTATCTGTCCGGCGTGACTGACCACAAAATAAGCGATGATCAAATTGTTGATCATATAGTTGAACTCGTTGAAGCCAAAGCCGCCCAGTTGGCTGCAGCTGAAAAGAAGAAGTAAGGATAAACTGTTGTCAAAACTGCAGCCTGTGCGGGGAACCCGCGATATTTATGGGGAAGATGCTCGACGCTTTACGCAAGTTGTTGATGTCTTCAAACGCGTTGCTTCAAGCTATGGGTTTGAAGAATTGGCTACGCCCATCTTTGAATTTACCGAGGTTTTCAAGCGCCCTTTAGGGGAAGCGTCCGATGTGGTTTCCAAAGAAATGTACAGTTTTGAAGATCGTGGCGGCGAAGAGTTAACTCTACGTCCTGAATTTACAGCGAGCGTTGCGCGATCTTTCATATCCAATGGCATGCAACAAAATCTGCCTTGCCGCTTCATGAGCCACGGCCCTACTTTTCGATATGAGCGCCCGCAAAAAGGTCGCTATCGTCAGTTTCACCAGATTAATGCTGAGCTTATTGGCCAAGCTGATGCTGGTGCTGATGTTGAGATTATCGCAATGGGCTACCGGATACTCAGTGAACTGGGTTTTGAGAAGGATATAACGCTTAACCTCAATAGCCTGGGTGATAATGACAGTCGCATGGCCTACCGCGATGCTTTGTTGAGCTATTTTAGTGATTATACATCAGACCTAAGTGAAGATAGTCAGCGACGACTAACTACTAACCCGCTTAGAATTCTTGATTCAAAGGATGATGGCGATAAAGCTATCGTCGCAACTGCTCCCAAAATGTCTGCTTATATGAACGATGATAGCAAAGCCTTTTTTGACTATGTTTGCAATGGGCTTGCGGCGGCTGGTGTGCCTTATGTTCATAATGAGACACTTGTGCGCGGCCTTGATTATTACACTCATACGGCCTTTGAGTTTATTACGGATACGTTAGGATCCCAAGGGACTGTACTTGCTGGTGGTCGCTATGACGGACTAATCAAACAATTGGGCGGGCCGCCAACTCCGGGTATTGGCTGGGCTGGCGGTATCGACCGTTTGGCAATGATGATAGCAGAGCCAACATCAAAACCGCGGCCCATTGTGATGATGCCCATGGGCGAGGCTGCCGAGCTTAAGGCGATAGAAATTGCAGAAGCTTTGCGCAGTGAAAGCTTTACTGTCACCTCCGACAGGTCCGGCAATCTTAAAAAGCGTCTTAATCGCGCCAACAATGATCAAGCGTCTTTTGCGCTTATCCTTGGTGATAATGAGTTGGAAAAAGGCGTGATAATGATTAAAAACCTCGATAGCGGGGACCAGCTTGAAATTGAGTTAGATGGCATGGAAAATTTAACACAAGTGCTGGCGAATAAGGGCTAATAATGATCACGAACGAAAAAATAACATCGCTTACCGAGCGACATGACTATCTCGAGCATGTGCTTGGCGACCCAACAAGTATGGCTAACGATGAATTTGTTAAAATCAGCAAGGAATATTCTGACCTCACGCCTGTGGTTGAGGCGGCTGTTGCATTGAGAGACGCGAGAGATGAATGTTTCGACCTTGCAGAGATGATCTCCGATGGGGACGACCCTGAAATGAAAGCGATGGCACTGGAAGAAATGCTGGCATTGAAAGAGTCTATCCCTGAAATAGAAAAAAAGCTTTCCATCATGTTAATGCCTAAAGATGCAGCAGATGAAAGACCGGCTATTTTAGAAATTCGCGCGGGTACTGGCGGCGATGAAGCAGCATTATTTGCGGGTGACTTATACCGTATGTATGAGCAATATGCGCATTCGAAAGGCTGGAAATTTGATGTAATGTCAAGCTCCACGGCTGATGTGGGTGGTTTCAAGGAAGTTGTTGTCAGCATTAAAGGCACGGGTGTGTTTGCCAGTTTCAAATTTGAGTCTGGGGTGCACCGTGTGCAGCGTGTGCCAACCACTGAATCTGGTGGTCGTATTCACACGTCAGCCGCAACCGTTGCAGTAATGCCGGAACCTGAAGAGGTTGATGTTGTCATTAAACCCGAAGACCTCCGTATTGATACTATGCGCGCATCCGGCTCTGGTGGTCAGCACGTAAACACCACAGATTCTGCCGTTCGTATTGTTCATGTTCCAACGGGTATAATGGTTGTGTCGAGTGAGAAGTCACAGCATAGAAACCGTGACATAGCCATGCAGGAAATCAGGGCGCGACTTTATCAACATGAAAGAGATAAAGTTGAAAGTGAATATGCAGCAACGAGAAAAGATCAAGTTGGCAGTGGCGACCGCTCTGAGCGCATTCGCACTTATAATTTTCCGCAAGGCCGGGTTACGGACCACCGTATTAATCTAACCCTTCATAAGCTTGACCAAGTGCTCGCTGGGGAAGGTCTTGGTGAAATTATTGATGCCTTGATAACCGAAGATCAAGCGCTCAAACTTGCTGCAATGGAAAAAACTCTTTGAATTTAAAGGCTTGGGATATCATGCTCGGAGCAACTGAGCGGCTGGAAGCTGCAGGAATTGCCAGTGCACGCGAGGAAGCTGAGCTACTACTGACGGATATAACGGGTTGGGATCGAAGCTCACTTTATATCGATGCGACGAAAACGTTAAGCGTTGAGCAAGCAGAGCAGTATGATGATAATGTTAAGCGAAGGTCATCGGGTGAGCCCTATGCCCACATTGTCGGCTTTAGAGATTTTTGGAAACATAGATTTAAAGTAACGGTGGATACGCTCATTCCGCGCGGTGACAGTGAAACGCTGGTTGAAGCAGCGCTTTCTCGGTTGGGGCTGAATCAAGCCCATAAAATTCTAGATCTCGGTACGGGCAGCGGATGCTTGCTTTTATCGCTATTGCATGAAATGCCGCAGGCAACAGGTGTTGGCGTTGATATCAACCCAGATGCTCTGACTGTGGCGGCTATGAATGCAAAAACTATTGGTTGTTCGGACCGTGTTAAGTGGCAGCATAGCGATTGGTTTAAGGGTTTAGATAAAAGTGATACTCCTTTTACTGTTCTGCTCTCTAATCCGCCCTATATACCATCAGAGGATATCACCGTACTTGACGCTGGTGTGAAGGACTTTGAACCAGTTATTGCCCTTGATGGCGGGCAGAGCGGACTTGACTGTTATGAGAGGATATTAGAGGGGATGGATGGGTATTTAGCACCAGATTCGCTGATTATTTTCGAAGTTGGCATTCATCAGGCAAAAGATTTGACAAAAATGATGCAAGAGAAGGGGTTAAAAAACATTAAAATTTTCAAAGATTTAGACCAGATTGAGCGAGTGGTTTCAGCAATGTATACATAGAAGTTCAAATCAATACTTGATAATTATTTTACAAAGGCTAAGGTCTCCTCATCTCGTATATATTATTAAGCGCTTAAAGCCATAATGATATGAATCACCAAAAGGGTGAATCTGCTATTAGCAAAATGATCGAGATCTGCACCTCAACACATTGGTAGTGAATATATGAATAAGGGTCAGAATGTACGTCGTGGACGTACACGGCATACGCCAAACAAAGGCGGTGGTAGTTCAAATAACGGTACAGGCAATAGAGTAGATTCCAAAAGCAGGGGTAACCCTCAGCAGAATTTGGACAAATATCTCGGCATGGCTCGAGATGCTCTTCAAGCTGGTGATCGGGTTAATGAAGAATATTATTTACAGTTTGCGGAACATTTTCAGCGTGTAATCAATGATCGCGCACAGGATGATGGCAATCGTAAAGACCGTTCCAGAAATAATAATAACCGAAACCGAAATCAGTCTCGATCATCAAATAACATGAAGGGCGAGAACCAAAAATCTATGGATCCAGCGGCTCAAGATCAGCCTAAGATTGCCGATGGAAATACAGATAAGTCTATCAGTGACAAGCAAGCTGAAAAGCCTAAGCAAGATGCTGCTCCATTGGATGATAAGGCAAAACCACGCGTGGCCCGCAAACGCTCACCTCGGGTAAAAGCAGATGAGGACAATAAACCGGCCTTGCCAGAAAAAGCCTCGGAAAAAGCTCCTGAAACGGTCCCTGAAACGGTCCCTGAAACGGCCAAGGTAGATGCACTGAGCGCGGGTGATACCAAAGCCGCTGAATAAGAGTGTGTTATTTAATTTTAAAATGGCTGCCGTTGGCGGCCATTTTGCATTTACACACTTTTTTGTGCTACTCCCTTGTGTTCACAAGTTTTCTTCCCATATCTAAAACAGAGGTCGCCATAACGGGGCCAATTGAGTTTAATGTAGATTGGGCG
>CBFDBT010000130.1:0-7570 GCA_965603115.1 uncultured Alphaproteobacteria bacterium | reverse complement strand
CATTCATGCTTTAGAGTTTATTAGTGCAGAGGGATCAAAGGTCTACCGCATTGAAGGCCCACTCTTTTTTGGCTCTGTTGAGCATTTTAATAACCTGTTTGACCCCGCAAATGATCCAGACGATGTTGTTATAGATTTTGACGAAAGCAGAGTGGTAGACCACTCAGGTTTGCAGGCTATTGATGCGCTGGCAGAGCGCTATACTAAGGCTGGGAAAAAGCTGCATTTGAGGCATTTGAGTGAAGACTGTAAAAGGCTTCTGCACAAAGCTGGTAGTATGGTTGAGCAAGCACCGAGCGAAGATCCGAAATACGGTGTTGCGGTCGACTATGACGAAACTATGGATAAAGCTACTTAGTCGGATGTATATCAGGCAGTTCCTTAAGCGGGCTGAGGTCTTGCATGTCATTCACGCCATTTAGCTCATAGTCATTGCTCATCCATGCATCAAGGATTTCTTTAAGCCTTTTGGCGTTGGTGTCTTTGACCGTCGTTGTTGATAAATATTGAGAGCCCAGTCTGGTTTTGAATTCAATTTCGCTTGGGGATTCTCTTATAATTTCGAGGATATCAGAGCGGTTGAGGCTAACTTCTCCTTTGTAGGTGCGAAAAATTAGAATGTCGTCGGTTATCTCAAGGGCTATACCGTCCTTGCCGAACTTTCTGAAAAGTACAAAAAGCCAAATAAAACACATGACCGGAATAGTAGCAAAGCTAAGGCGATTGAGTGGGTCTGGTAAGAAATTCGCAAAACCAAAAATGGTGGCCTTCATTTTTTTGCCAGCCAAAACGGCATCTTGCTGTTCTTGCGAAAGGCGAAGTTCTTGTTTTGTAGGTTCAAAATTTTCCAAAGCGTATGGGTCGAATACAAACCCAATATATTGCAGGCCGATGAATGTTAAAAAAAACATGCCTGCAATAAGAGGCATCACCCCAAAGAAATATTTATTGTTAATTTTTTTGCTCATTCAATTAGCCTAGTAGATATTGTTATCAAATGAAACTTGTTTCATAGTATCCCGCACGGAGGGGGCAATTGCCAGTTTGCCAAGATGGCTTACGTGGTGTTATTATCATATTAATTATTACGAATCTAGGGAGACATATCATGGATGACGTTAGTAAACAGGCTGAGGAAATGTGGAGCATGTTGAGTGAGATGGCTGTGACCTACGGCATGTCGGTCGTTGGCGCTATTATTATACTCATACTAGGACTTTGGTTTGCGGGTATTATTAAACGCACAATTAAAAAAGCGCTGGATCGCTCCCAGAAGATAGATGAAACAGTGTCTATTTTTATTTCAAGCATGGCGCGCTACGGCGTTATCGCGGTTACTCTTCTTGCTGTTCTTGATAGATTCGGCATCGAAACAACCAGCCTTGTTGCATTAATTGGTGCTATGGGCTTGGCAATCGGTCTTGCATTGCAGGGCACTCTCTCCAATGTGGCGGCGGGTGTTATGCTGCTTATATTTCGTCCGTTTAAGGTTGGTGAGTTTGTAGAAGTTGGTGGAATATCAGGTTCCGTTAAAGCGATAACACTTTTCACTACCGAGATGGATACGGGCGATAATGTGCGCATCATTGTGCCCAATGCGTCTATTTGGGGCTCTAGTATCACCAATTATAGTTTTCATGATAAGCGCCGCATACAGCTTACTTTAGGCATCTCTTATGATGATGACATGGACAAAGCGCGACGGGTGATCGAAGAGGTGGTCAAGGCTGACGCACGGTGCCACATAGACCCAGAGCCGATGACAGCGGTAACCGCGCTAGCAGATAGCTCGGTTAATATCATGCTCAGGGTTTGGTGTGATGCAGGAGATTTTTGGCCGCTACAATGGGATTTGACCCAAGCCCTTAAAAAGCGCTTCGACGCTGAAGGTATTTCCTTTCCTTATCCACATATGGTCGTACAAAAGGGCAGTTAGTATCTGTCAGGCAATAAGTAGTAGGGTAAATGTAGTTATGAGGGAAAATGATGATAAAAATGCTTTGGGTAACGGCCACTATGGTGGTTTTAGCAATTGGCGCTAAAGCCGAAGACCCTGCCATTCAACCTTCTGATACAACACAGCTTATATTGCTAGGCACAGGTAATCCAAACCCGACACCAGAGACAGCTGGGCCTGCAACTCTGATCATCGTTAATGATACGCCGTATATTTTTGATGCTGGTGAAGGGGTGATGCGCCGCGCAGAGGCAGCACGACAAAAGTATAACCTTAAAGGGTTGGAGCGCACTAAATTTGCACATCTATTCCTCACGCATCTGCACTGGGACCATACGGTGGGTGTGCCGGAAGTGATGATGACACCTTGGACGCAGGGGCGCGAAGGGCCACTATTTTTGTTTGGGCCTACTGGCACTAGTCATATGGCCAAGAGCTTTTTAAAAGCTTTCACACAAGATATTGCCATTCGGGTAAAAGGATTAGAACCCGCCACGGGCCATGGTTGGCAGGTGGAGGCAACGGAATTTGAAAATAGCTATACTTACCGTGACAAGAATGTGACCATTGAAGCCTTTCCCGTATGCCACGGCGATATCAAAAATTCTGTTGGCTACAAGATAACAACCCCCGACCGTGTAATAGTTTTGTCAGGTGATACGGCCTACTGCCCTATCGTTGCGGAAAAAGCCAAGGGGGCGGATATATTGGTTCATGAAGGCTATCCCACTAAAAGCCACGCCAAATTACCAGCCGACTGGGCCGCCTATCACACAGAATTTCACACTTCAGGGATTGATATTGCCCGCATAGCCAATGCCGCTAAACCAAAGCTTCTTGTGCTTTCTCATCAGTTGACATGGAAAGGGGATCCTCATTCAATGATCACCGACGAGATTGCCGAGACCTATGACGGTAAAGTGGTGAATGGACAAGATTTGGATTTATTTTAGCTTTTTTCCAGTAGCTCGATATCGTCGGGACACATTCTGTCTTGACCCTTCAGCATGGTAGCAAATAAAAACCGCCTGCAGAGGATGGCTGCAAACGGTTTTATAATACTTTAAGAACTAAATTTAGTCTTTATAAGCTTTGATGGCTTTTTCAATCAGGCCTGCAGCAAATTCTGCATCTTGCCAACCAATAATTTTTACCCATTTGTCTTCTTCCAAGTCTTTATAATGTTGGAAAAAGTGGCTTATTTGATCAAGCATAATCTTTGGAAGTTCATCATAATTTTTCACATCATCATAAAAGGGATGTAATTCATTGACAGGTACCACGAGGATTTTCTCGTCCATGCCTGCTTCATCTTCCATCACGAGAACGCCGATAGGACGACAGCGCACAACAGCGCCCGGCATAATTGGTGTGCGGTTGGCAATCAGGATGTCAGCTGGGTCACCATCATCAGATAGTGTGTGCGGAATAAAGCCGTAGTTACACGGGTAGCGCATGCTTGTGTGCAAGATGCGATCTACAAATAGAGCACCTGAGGCTTTGTCAATTTCATATTTTACAGGTTCATTTCCAACGGGCACTTCAACTATGACATTGATATCCCAAGGGGCATTTTCACCAACGGGGATTTTGGATATATCCATTATTTAATCTTTCAATTTTGTCCTTCAACGGGGCAATGCTCGTGACATAATTTAGATAAAAAGACCTAGGGTGAGGCCAAAAAAAACTATCCATCCAAACGTAGTATTCGAGCGAAATATATTTAAACACACTTCAGGGTCGTTAATATCAACCTTGATGATCTGCCATGTTAGTTGAATGGCAGCGAATGTGAGGCCTACGTAATAGAAAACGGAGAGATTTGCAAGCCATCCAGCCAAGATAAGGCAAATTAAAAAACCACTATAGAAAAACACGAGTGCTGGTCTGGTTTTATCACCAAGGGCTAAGGCCGATGATTTAACGCCAATCATGGCATCATCGTCTTTGTCTTGATGAGCATAAATTGTGTCATAGCCCAGAGTCCAAAGTACGCCGCCAGCATAAAGCAGGATTGCAGACGCGCTTATTTCACCGCGCACAGCAGCCCATCCTAGTAGCGCTCCCCAGTTGAAAGTAAGGCCGAGCCACGCTTGTGGCCAGTAGGTAATGCGTTTCATAAAAGGGTAGAGGGCAATTAAGATAAGAGAAGATGCCCCGACCAATATTGCAAAGTCATTGAGCGTTAATAGAATAAGAAAGCCAATGAGGCTTAAAAACATCATAAAGATGAAGGCTTGCTTGACGCTAATTTCGCCGGCGGGAATAGGGCGGCTTTTGGTGCGCTCTACGCGGGCATCAAAATCGCGGTCAATGATGTCATTTAATGTGCAGCCCGCCCCGCGCATCACCAGCGCACCAATAGCAAAGAGAATCAGAAAAACCATCGTGTGCAGATAAAGTCCATCGCTTGCCATGATGATTGACCACCAGCAGGGCCAAAGAAGCAGCCATGTGCCTATTGGGCGGTCCATACGTGCCAGTTTAAGCCAAGGTCGCAAGCGCTCAGGTGCATTGCGATAAACCCAGCTACCTTCAATTGCATCTGCGGTCTGGACAGTATTGCCTGTCTTTGCTTGATTTGATTGTTTGTTCATCCTATGAGAAATATGACCTTAAGGTCGGGCCTGTCAAGGCATCAAAAGGGATAAGAACATGTCTAAGATCAGACTTTATGTTGATGGGGCACTTAAAAAGGGTGATTTTGTCACGCTTGATAAAGACCAGTCACATTATTTAGTGAGTGTCATGCGGATTAAAGCCGGCGTGGAAGTGGCTTTGTTCAATGGCTGTGATGGCGAGTGGCTAGCCAGTGTGAGTGAGGCAAATAAAAAAGCAGTTTGTCTGACCATCTTGTCGCAAAGTCGCCTGCAAGAAAAAGAGCCAGATCTCTGGCTCGCTTTTGCACCCATCAAAAAGGGCCGATTGGACTTTATGGTTCAAAAAGCAACGGAGATGGGGGCTTCGCACCTGATCCCTGTGATGACACAATATACAAATGTTGATCGTTTGAAGATAGAACGCCTGCGGGCAAATACGCTTGAAGCCGCTGAGCAGTGTGACAGGCTGCAAGTGCCAACGGTGAGTGATCTAACCAAACTTGAGAATGTATTAAAAGACTGGCCGGATGATCGCCTGATTATGTTTTGTGATGAAGACTTGAGTGGAAAATCAGCTTTGGAGGCGCTTTCACAAGCTGACGATAAAAATAGCCCCAAGCCTTGGGGAATATTGATAGGACCGGAAGGCGGGTTTTCTCCTGCTGAGCGCGAGTTGATCAAAGCCCATAAAAATTGCGTTATAGTGTCGCTGGGCCCGCGAATATTGCGCGCTGATACCGCTGCTATTGCCGCTCTCAGCCTTTGGCAAACGGCTTTGGGGGATTGGTAAAATAATGCTTTTGAGTCTATAAATAGAAAACTGTCCTATAATTTTTGCATGCCCTTTGTATCATGCTTGCATAATAACAATCTTGTGAGAGGTCTTGTCAGCAGATAAATCTGTCTCTACAAAGGAATGATAGTTGGGGTGAGATGAGGTTTTTCTTTATGTCTCCGCTAGAGCCGAAAAAAGAAAGACTTTTTATGACGAATTCAAATCCGATAATGGAAAACAAATCTCAGCTTATCGAGGTTGTTTCTGTAGGGGCCAAGCCAGATCCTAAAGATTGGCGCATTGGCTCGGAGCATGAAAAGTTTATTTTTCATCGCTCGGATAATGCCCCGCTGGTTTATGAAGGTGATGGGCGCCCCGGCATAAAATGCGTGTTGGAGCAATTTGCCAAACATGGATGGAATCCAGTACTTGAGCGCGCAAGATTGATAGCCACAGAGCAACAGGGAGCATCGCTAACCCTAGAACCGGGTGGTCAGTTTGAGCTTTCTGGCGCCCCGCTAAACTCTATTCATGAAACCTGTGATGAAGTCACTCGCCACCTAAATCAAGCCAAAGACATTGGCAAAGAACTCGATATTGGATTTATCGGCCTTGGTTTTCATCCAACCTTGAAGCGCGAAGACGTGCCTATCATGCCAAAAGCGCGTTATGACATTATGCGCGCTTATATGCCTAAAAAGGGCAACCTTGGTCTTGATATGATGCTGAGGACCTGCACCGTGCAGGTTAACCTGGATTTTGCTAGTGAAGCCGACATGGTGAAAAAGTTTCGCATTGGTCTGGCATTACAGCCTATTGCCACAGCTCTTTTTGCCAATTCGCCATTTTATGAAGGCAAACCCAATGGCTTTCAGAGCTATCGCAGCCATATCTGGACGGATACGGACCCCGATAGAACAGGCATGCTCCCTTGGGTATTTGAAGAGGGAATGGGCTACGAGCGTTATGTTGATTACGCGCTAGATGTGCCGATGTATTTTATCAAGCGCGGTGATGGTTATGTTGATTGTTCGGGCATGTCGTTTAGAGACTTCATGAAGGGCGAACTACCTGCGCTGATGGGTGAAAAGCCGACCCTTGTTGATTGGCAAGACCATATGACAACCATTTTCCCTGAAGTGCGCTTGAAGTCTTACCTTGAAATGCGCGGCGCTGATGGCGGCCCGTGGTCCAAGCTTTGTGCTTTCCCGGCTCTTTGGGTTGGCCTTTTGTACGATAGTCAGGCGCAAGATGCTGCTTGGGATATGGTCAAGGACTGGAGCATTGAAGAAATGCAGACCATGCGGGACCAAGTACCTCGCCTTGGAATACGCGCTGAGCACCGCGGTAAAAGCCTGCAAGAAATAGCCAAAACTGTAATCGAGATTGCTGATGGCGGGCTAAAACGTCGGGCTTGCCTGTCAACATCGGGTGATAACGAGCAAGGCTTTCTTAACCCGTTGTGGGACACTGTTGAGAGCGGAAAGTCACCGGCAGACCGTATGTTAGAGAAATATAACGGTGTTTGGGACGGTGATATAAGCCGTATCTTTGCAGACTATAGTTATTGATGCGATTGCTTGTTGCCATAATCTTTGCGGTGCTGGCATCATTGACCAGTGGCGCTGAGGACACGGCAAGCTATATTAACCAGTCTGGCTCTACAATGTCAGTATCCATAAGCGACAAAGGAGCGGTGTCGGGTACTTATAACACGGCTCTTGGATGTGGTGTTGGCATCGAGCGCCCGCTCAAAGGTTTTAAAAATGGCACGGCGATAACCTTTACGGTAAGCTTTGAGGAATGTGGGTCAATCACCAGCTGGGTTGGGCATATACAAGATAACGGTGATATTTCGACTATTTGGACTCTCGCTCGCGGCAATGAGGGTTGGGACGCTAAACTGACCGGCACAAGTATTTTCAAAGCGGTTAAATAGCTTTCACCATTATATAATCTTTTTGCGGGTCATCGCCCATCATGAAGATAGTGTCGCCCGCGATGGCAAAACCCTGTTTTTTATAAAAAGCCACAGCGGGGGTATTTTTTTGAAAAACACCAAGCCATAGGGATGAATAGCCTAACGATCTAGCAACCTCTTCAGCAGCTTTAATCAGGCCGCTTCCAATACCGCGTCCCTTAAGCTCAGGGTCAGCGTAAATGCGCGAAATTTCGATCGGGTTGCCGTCAATATGACAATCAGGGAAATTGTCTTCTTGAAGCTTCAGGTAGCCT
>CBFDBT010000129.1:0-7592 GCA_965603115.1 uncultured Alphaproteobacteria bacterium | reverse complement strand
AAGCCAAAATTATATTTTGGTGATATTATAGGTAATATTTATGCCGTTGAAGCTGTAACAGGAAAACTGGTTTGGTCGGACCGCCCTGATGACCACCCTAGCGCAACCATAACTGCGGCTTTATCTTTATTTGAAAACAAACTTTATGTGCCTATCTCTTCTCTGGAGGTGACCGCAGCGGCAAATCCAGAATATGCTTGTTGCACCTTTAGGGGCGGTATCGCCTCCTATCATGCTGATTCAGGTGAGAAAATCTGGAAAACCTATACAATAACCGATGAACAAAAAGTAGTTGGCCAAAATAGTATCGGTACAGATCGAATTTCACCGTCTGGTGCTCCTATTTGGGCTGGACTAACTTTAGACCCCATACGCCGACGTATTTATGCGGGTACTGGTGAAAATTATTCTTCCCCTGCGGATGGGTCTAGCGATGCTATAATAGCTTTTAATATGGATGACGGGGCCGTTCTTTGGAAAATGCAAGCAACCGTTGGCGATGCGTGGAATATGGCCTGTGAAGGCATAGATCAAATCAATTGTCCGCCGGAAGATGGGCCAGATTATGATTTTGCTGCCGCCCCTATTCTGGCTACGAATAAAGATGGCAAACAGGTCATCCTTGCAGGACAAAAATCCGGTGAGATATTTGCCTTAGACCCTGACAATGATGGTGCCATTCTTTGGCGCAACAAATTAGGAAGAGGCGGCATCCAGGGTGGCGTTCACTTTGGCATGGCGGCTGACGGTGATCGCCTTTATGTACCCATATCTGACTTTTTAGGTGGAGATAGATGGCCCGGCACGCCTTACCCCGGGATATTTGCTATAGATATTACCACAGGAAAAGAACTTTGGTATGCTCCAGCCAAAAACATCTGCGGAGACCGTGAATTTTGCTCTCCCGGTATTTCAGCTGCTGCCACTGCCATAGAAGGCGCGGTGCTGGCGGGGTCTATGGATGGACATATGCGAGCCTATGATCGAGATAGTGGTTCAGTAATTTGGGACTTTGATTCTGTAAAACCTTTCAAAACCTTAGATGGAGAAACAGCCCAAGGGGGTTCCTTTGGTGGTGGCCAAGGTCCTGTTTTCAAGGATGGTATGATGTATATAAATTCAGGCTATGGCGTTTATTTTCATATGCCAGGAAACGTATTGCTTGCGTTTGAACTTAAAAAGGACGACCAATAAACCCACGATAGATACTTTATATAATCGTTCATTCTGCATCCAAAATGACTTGACAAAAAATATTTCAAGAGTCAAAGTTTGAACATAATTCAAAATGATTATCGTCACCAACTTCTGGGAACAATGGGGGGAAGGTGGCACCACTTTAATCCCAAAGTCAGGTCTGATCCACAGACCCTTTAAATTAAGGAGACGCTATATGAGTACTACAGAAGATGAGTCAGCCCCGGTATTTGACCCGGTGAAACTTGAACAGGTTAATGTCAACGTAGACTATCCGATGGAACAGGATGAATTTGAAGCCCTTTATAAGCACAATTGTTATTGTTTCATGTCCCATATTTCCAGGTATGGTTACCCTATCGTAACACCGATGTTCTATGTCGTGCTGGAAGACGGGTTTGTCTATATCAGCAGCGTGAAGAAATACCGCCAAAAGATTGATCAGCTGTTGGTGAACCCGAAGATTTCCGTCAGTATCTGTAATGATGGTTCAAACGCCAAGCGCCAGAAGTCAATCCAGATCATTGGTAATGCAGAAATATCAACCGATGAAGAGTTGATGAAAAAGGTGCACTGGGCAATCATCGACAAATACTGGTATGACCTAAAAGACGATGAAGAGATGCGCCAAGCCGCTTTTACAGGTGTACACACGCCTAACAGAGCTATCATCAAGGTGATTCCTAATAAGAATTCACCAACGTCATGGGACTTCGGCAAAATGGTGAACTCATATGAACGTGGTGTCTGGTTCAACGAACAGTACGAAATGAGCAAGCCGCACGACGTTGTGTAAAACCCAATAAAGTAATCAGTTGGGATTTTGCTAAAATGGTTGGGGGCTAAACCACCAGAAATACCATGCTTGTTACCGCAAGCATCCGTTTCTGGTGGAAATAGCTAACATTCTACCATTACTTAAATTTTCAATATAACTAGGAATTCGATATGGGACAGTGGGACGATAAATTTGAAAAACATGCTGCCAAATGGGCGAGCTGGAATATGCAAGAATATACAAAAGAAGAGCGTGTTCTAACCGACATAATCGAAGATAAAGCCTCACAGCGACCCGACCATGTTGTCTTTCAGTTTGCTGATGATCCAATCACATTGCGTGAATTTAATAGCAACATCAACAAGGCTGCTAATGGCTTCACTGCCCTAGGCATTAAAAAAGGCGATAAGGTTGCTATCATGCTACCTAACTGCCCTGAGTTTTTATATTCTTGGTTTGGCCTTAATAAAATTGGCGCTGTAGAGGTACCAATTAATTCAGCATTAAAGGGCACTGGTCTTGTCCATCAGATTGTCCATTCTGATTGTGTAGCACTCATTACTGACACCCAATTTCATGGCAACCTAGAAAATGTTGCTGGTGATTTAACAACCGTTAAACAAGTCATCTCGATAGACACAAAGGGCGAGCATGCAACGATGCCGACGCTTGATGGTTTTGAGAATATGACATACGCAGAATTCAGCGATCACCCTGATACAAAACCTGACGTTAAAGTTAATTATAATGATATGGCCTCTATCCTATTTACATCTGGTACAACAGGTGTGTCCAAAGGTGTGGAAATGAGCCATCACTATTGGTATGATATTTGGTCAAGCGCAGTTCAATACGGACGGTATACTGAAGACGACGTATTATACACAGGTCTTCCATTCTTCCATGGTAACGCTCAAGGTATTACTGTGGGCCCTGCAATACTCGCCGACGCCAAAGCCGTTATCGTTGACCGTTTTTCTGCTAGTCGTTTGTGGGACGATTGCCGTAAATATGAATGTACAGAAGCCAACTATATTGGCGGCATCATCCCTATTCTTCTCAAGCAGGACGAAAAAGAAAATGATGGCGACAATCCTTTGCGTTTGATGGTGGGCGCGGCTGCACCACTAGACGAATGGAATGCTTTCCAAAAGCGCTTCAATACCAAGATCATGGAAGTTTACGGCATGACAGAATGTTACTGCTGTCTCGCGAGCCCATATGATGAGCCACGTGCTGGTTCATGTGGCAAGCCTATTACTGGATGGGAAGTATTGATCGTTGATGACGAAAACAACGAATGTAAGCCGGGAAGCCTCGGTGAATTTGTTGCCCGTGCGCCCAATGAAGATGTTGGCACCAGCGGATATTATAACAACCCCGAAGCAACAGCAGAGCTTATTCAAGACGGCTGGATTCATACTGGTGACTTGGGTCGCATGGATGAAGATGGGTATTTCTATTTTGTTGACCGCAAGAAACAGGCACTGCGTCGTCGTGGTGAAAACATATCTTCCTTTGAGGTCGAGTCTGTTATCAGTTCACACGATTCAGTTTTAGAATCTGCCATCGTCGGTGTGCCATCAGACGTTGGTGAAGAAGATGTGAAAGCTGTTGTTGTCTTAAAAGATGGGCACACTCTCAGCCACGAAGAAATCATAAATTGGTGCATCCCGCGTCTAGCCTATTTCGCCATTCCGCGCTACATCGCCATTCGTGATGAAATGCCTAAAACACCCAGTGAACGTGTTGAGAAGTTTAAGCTCAAACAAGAAGGTGTCACAGCTGATTGTTGGGACCTTGAAGACTCTGATATCGTTCTCAAGAAGTAACACCACTGCAATAACTGGAATTTTAAGGATCGCCTTATAGACAATAAGTAAAAGGACAGGACAGAGACATGAGCAAATTAAATAAAGCCATTACACGACGTCAAGCTTTAACAGGGGCAGGTGCTGCCACCGCAGTTTTAGGCCTTGGATCAGCAACCTCTGCCTGTTCAACATCTAACAAACACTGGGATCACAGTGCCGATATAGTAGTTGTCGGCAGTGGCATAGGTGCTGCTACCGCCGCTATTACTGCCCACGACAAAGGCAGCAATGTTATCATTGTTGAAAAAGCAGGGGGTTTTGGCGGTACATCAGCGAAAACAGCTGGGGTTTTATGGGTACCAAATAACTTCACCCTCAAAGAACGTGGCATCGAAGATAGCAAAGAAGATTGTCTTAAATATTTGGCTCGTTTTTCCTTTCCTGAGCATTATAACGCAGACAGTGAAAATTTAGGACTGAGTGAACATGCCTATAGTCTACTTGAAGCCTTTTATGACAATGGCTCAAATGCCATCGATTTCTTGCGCGAGACAAAGGCCTTAAATACCGCTGAATGGCGGATGTTCGCCTTAGACAAGGCAGCAACAGATTATCTTGACCATGTACCAGAAAACAAAGTGCCCGCAGGTCGCGCGCTAGGCCCTGTCACCTCTGATGGCACGATTGGCTCAGGCGTTGATATGATGGAACAGATGGAAAATGCCGTTAATGAACGTGCTATTTCCACATTATTTGGTCATGAAGCGGTGAGCGTTATTCAAGACGAAAGTGGTCGGGTCATTGGTATTGAAACCATGAGTGACGGTAAAATGGTTGCTATAAAAGCCTCCAAGGGCGTTATCTTTGGCACTGGAGGATATGCCCACAATCCATCAGCCGTTGACCGTAATCAAAAAAGTCACATGTATGGCGCTTGCGCAATCTCCATGTCGACAGGTGACTTCATTAATATCGCAGGCAAAGCAGGAGCCAGCATAGGCAATCTATCTGGTGCTTGGCGCACACAAGTCGTCTTGGAAGAGGCTCTTGATTATCGCTATTTGGCTGGCGGTGTTTTTTACCCACCGGGAGATTCCGCTCTTCAAGTCAACAAATACGGCGTTCGTGCTGTCAATGAAAACCGCAACTATAATGACAGAACCGAAGTGCATGGTCTTTACGATTCATCACAAGCCGAACATCCGAACCAGTTGATGTTTATGGTCTATGACAAGCGTTCGGCTGAGCTTTTTGGCGGGGTTTACCCTATTCCAGCAGCTGGCACAGAAAATTCACATGTCTTAACTGGCAATACTATAGCTGAACTTACGCAAGCCATTGAGGCACGTCTTAAAGACTTGGCCCCTAAAACTGGAGATGTGTCTCTTGATGCCAATTTTGCTTCCCAACTGACACAAACTGTACACCGCTATAACGAATTTGCGCGCTCAGGCAAGGATGAGGACTTTAACCGCGGCGGCGCGGGTTATGACACCGAATGGTTCGGGGCTTTCTCCCCCATGCAGAGCGGCACCGAGTGGGAAGCTAATCCTTACCCTGTTGTAACGATGCACCCACTTCGCAGCGAAGGGCCTTATTATGCTATTATTCTAGGTGCTGGCGCGCTGGATACCAACGGTGGCCCCATCATCAATGCTGATGCGCAGGTGTTAAACACTGATGGGGAACCTATCCCCGGCCTTTATGGTGTAGGTAACTGTATCTCCTCACCTTCCCGTGATGCCTATTGGGGTGCTGGTTGCCCGCTAGGGTTATCTTGTACATTTGGCTATATTGCAGCCAATGCCGCTCACCTAAGCGCAACGTAAAGGAAAGATCATGAGTGAGTCACAGGCACTGAAAGACCAGGTTGCAGAGCTCTTGCAGCGCATAGATGAACTGGAAAGCCGCGCAGCCATGAGAGACCTGGTGAGCGACTATTCCATCGGTTTTGACAGCCATGACTGGGGCCGCTTTATTGGCATATGGCACGAAGACGCTGTATGGGAAATTGGCCCTCCTTTTGGAAGTTTCACCGGTCATGATGGCATTCAGGACGCTGTTGATAATATTCTCTATCCGGTGTGGCGCGAAACCCATCACCTGACCACCAACCTGCGAATAACTTTCAACGGGCCAGACAAAGCCACAGGAATTTGCGATGTTGACTGTATGGGCGCGAACAAGGAAGATGTGGTGCAAATGGTCGGCGCGACCTACAATGACGATTTTGAGCGACGGGACGGAGTGTGGAAAATTGCCAAACGCCGTGTCACGCTTCATTATTTTAATCCAGTTCCCGATGTCGAGATGTCAGCCCCTTAATGGGCTATACCTAACTAAAATTATCAGGACTTAACCTATGACCGACCGACAAAGCTGGCTCTCTCAAACTACTGAAGACATATTAGAGCCGGACCTTGAGATATGTGATGCCCATCATCATTTGTGGGACTTTAAAAATAGTCGGTATCTCGTAGATGAATTTCGCAAGGACATAGCTGGTCACCGCGTCACCAAATCTGTTTATGTAGAATGCCTGTCCCAATACCAAAAAGAAGGTCCTGTGGCTTTGCGCCCAGTGGGTGAAACAAGCTTTGTTGACCAAATCACCGCTGCTAGTCAGAGCGACACACAAGGGACTAAAATTGCGGCTGGTATCGTCAGCTTTGCAGACCTTGCACTCGGAAAAGCCGTTGATGAGGTGCTGGAAGCCCATAGTCAGGCCAGCGCACGCTTTAAGGGAATTCGCCATGCTAGCTCATGGGACAAAAGCGACGACGTTCATAACGCCCACACAAACCCAATAGAAAAGCTGCTCGGTGATGCTTCCTTTCGCGAAGGGTTTTCTCAACTGGGTAAAAGAGACCTTACCTTTGATGCATGGCTTTTCTTTCATCAGATACCCGAATTAACAGATTTAGCTCGCGCTTTTCCTGAAACCCGCATCGTACTCAATCATGTGGGCGGAGCGCTTGGTATTGGTCCCTACCAAGGCCAACGCGACGAGGTTTATAAAATATGGAAAAAACATATTCAAGAGCTAGCATCCTGCGACAATGTCGTCGTCAAGCTTGGAGGCCTGACTATGACAATTGCAGGCTTTGGCTGGCACAAGCGTGACAAACCCGCGTCTTCTATCGAACTGGCTGAAGCCATGGCACCCTATTATCTTCACTGCATAGATACGTTTGGTCCAGAGCGTTGCATGTTTGAGAGTAATTTCCCTGTCGATGGCACTGGCTGCGCTTATCATGTTCTTTGGAATGCTTTTAAGCGCTTGAGCGCACCCTACACACCAGCAGAAAGGGCCGCTCTGTTCCATGACACAGCGACCCGTATTTATAATTTATAGGCTTGGTATCTAGCTCTATAATCGTAGCCCACCATCAAGGCGGATAGTTTCACCGTTGATATAAACGTTTTTAACAATATGAGCAGCAAGGTCTGCAAATTCTGATGGCTCTGACAAACGCTTTGGAAAAGGTATGGCTTTGGCGAGACTTTCTTTAACCTCAGGGGCTACTCCTGCCAGAATAGGCGTTTCACATAACCCAGGTGCAATGGTCACGCTGCGAATTCCATAATGCGCCAAATCGCGGGCGATAGGCAAGGTCATACCAACGATACCGCCTTTACTGGCAGCATAAGCAACTTGTCCCGGCTGACCTTCATAGGCCGCGATGGAAGCTGTGTTAATCACGAGACCACGTTCACCATTTTCATCCGGTTCATTAAGGGCCATTTTCTCAGCCGCATGACTGAGAACATTAAAGGTCCCAACCAGATTGATATTAATAACA
>CBFDBT010000128.1:0-7599 GCA_965603115.1 uncultured Alphaproteobacteria bacterium | reverse complement strand
ATGATGGGGGTCATATCAAAGCTGACCTAAAAAGTCCGATTTAAATAGATAGGTTTAATTGATGATTCGTTTAACAAATTTTGCAGACTATGCCGTGGTTTTAATGAGTGAGCTGGCCAAAGATAAAGATCGCCGTGCCAGTGCTCAAGAACTTTCTAAGGTAACCAACATTCCAGCGCCTACAGTATCAAAAGTACTGAACGCACTTGGACAAGGTGATTTGCTGCAATCACACCGCGGTCTAAAAGGTGGCTTTTCTTTGTCACGACCTGCAGAAGAAATAGATGTAGCTCAAATTATCGAGGCCGTTGATGGCCCTATATGTTTAACCGAATGCTCTAATGACGACCCTAACAATGATTGTTCTCTAGCAGAAACTTGCGAAATTCGAGCGCACTGGCCTCCGATTAATCAGGCGGTAAGAAGTTCCTTGTCCTCAATTAGCCTCGCCTATATTTCACAAATAGAGACTTAATCTACAAATAAACAGCAATGTCTCACATTCATGAGAATAGGCTTATTTTAATAAAGGAGTGGTGCCATGGTTGGCACGACCGAAACCAAACGCCAAATTGATGAAGTCACAGGTGACTATAAATATGGTTTCTCATCAGATATCGAATCCGACTTTGCACCCAAAGGACTAAGCGAAGAGGTTATTCGCTTTATTTCGGCCAAAAAAGAAGAGCCTGAGTGGCTTCTCGCATGGCGGCTTAAAGCCTATGATATGTGGCAAAAAATGACCTGCCCCGATTGGGCCAAACTTAATGTCCCAGCCATAGACTATAATGATATTTATTATTATGCGGCGCCAAAATCAGGCAACAAACCCAAATCTCTTGATGAGGTTGACCCTGAAATATTGCGTATTTATGAAAAACTTGGCATCCCGCTAGCTGAACAAGAGGTGCTGGCTGGTGTCGAAGGCGCACGCAAAATTGCAGTGGATGCGGTTTTTGATAGTGTAAGTGTGGCCACCACATTTAGAGAAGAGCTTAAAAAAGCCGGTGTTATTTTCATGTCCATATCAGAGGCTGTTCACGAACACCCTGAGCTAGTGCGAAAATATCTTGGTACCGTTGTGCCGATGCGCGATAACTTTTTTGCAACGCTCAACTGCGCGGTCTTTACTGATGGCACCTTTGTATATATTCCTAAAGGCGTACGTTGCCCAATGGAGCTATCAACCTATTTTCGTATTAATGCTGAAAACACTGGCCAGTTTGAGCGCACGCTGATTGTCTGTGAAGACGATGCATATGTTTCTTACCTTGAAGGCTGCACAGCCCCTCAACGTGATGAAAACCAACTGCATGCAGCCGTAGTGGAAATCGTAGCACTAGATAATGCTGAAGTTAAATATTCTACGGTTCAAAACTGGTACCCCGGTGACAAAGACGGCAAAGGCGGTATTTATAATTTTGTTACCAAACGCGCACACTGCAAAGGAAATAATTCCAAGGTTTCCTGGACTCAGGTTGAAACAGGCTCAGCCATCACATGGAAATACCCGAGTTGCGTTCTGTCTGGTGACAATAGTGTTGGTGAATTTTATTCAGTAGCGGTGACCAATAACCACCAGCAAGCTGATACCGGCACCAAAATGATTCATCAGGGCAAAGGCACCCGCTCGACTATCATCTCCAAAGGCATATCAACGGGCCTCAGTCAGCAAACCTACCGCGGTCTTGTCAAGGTGCTTGGTTCAGCGGACGGTGTTCGTAATTTTACCCAGTGTGATTCTTTGCTGCTGTCAGACACTTGCGGCGCGCACACGGTGCCCTATATCGAAGTGAAAAACCCGACAGCACAAGTTGAGCATGAAGCGACAACCTCAAAAATTTCTGAAGATCAGTTGTTTTACTGTCTTGCTCGTGGGTTAAATGAAGAAGATGCTATCGCTATGATTGTCAACGGGTTCTGTAAGGATGTGATGCAGCAATTACCCATGGAATTTGCAGTGGAAGCGCAAAAGCTTTTAGGCATTAGCCTTGAAGGCAGCGTTGGTTAAAGCCCCCTTTATACAATATGGAAAAATACGAATGTTAAATATTGAAAATCTTCATGCCACTGTTGGCGACACAGAAATCTTAAAAGGCCTCTCCCTAAAGATCAATGCCGGCGAAGTGCATGCCATCATGGGGCCAAACGGGGCCGGAAAATCAACGCTCGCCAGCACCATTATGGGTCGCAGCGATTATACAGTAAGTGAAGGCTCTATCACTTTTGAGGGTAAAGATTTGCTCAAACTAGACACCCATGAGCGTGTCGGCGAAGGTATTTTTCTCGGCTTTCAGTATCCTGTTGAAATTCCAGGGGTTTCTAACCTCAATTTCCTGCGCACAGCCCTCAATAGTACGCGTCGCTACCGCGGCGAAAAAGACATGTCCGCTGCAGATTTTATGAAACTGGTCCGCGCCAAAGCAGCAGAATTGGAAATGGATCCTGAAATGCTTAAACGTTTTGTCAATGTTGGGTTTTCCGGTGGTGAAAAAAAGCGCAATGAAACTGTGCAAATGGCAGTGCTAGACCCAAAGTTTTCAGTGCTTGATGAAACCGATTCTGGACTTGATATTGATGCTCTCAAGATAGTGGCTGAAGGTATTAACCGTCAAAGACGTGACGATACAGCTATTTTAATGATTACCCATTACCAGCGCCTACTAGATTATGTTCAGCCTGACTTTGTTCATATCATGGTCGATGGCCGTATCGTAAAATCCGGCACCAAAGAACTGGCATTGGAGCTGGAAGAAAAGGGTTACGCAGACGTAGCGTAAGGTATCAATAAAATGACAGAACAACTTGCCCCCATTTACAAAGAACAAGTCAACGCCCTTATGGGTGTTATCCCTGCTCTTGATGCTGGCCGCAAAAAAGCCCTTGAAGATTTTTCCAGCACTGGAATACCTGGCAAAAAAAATGAAAACTGGCGCTACTCTGACCTAGCACCTTTACGCAAAACTGCCTATAAAGAGGTGGGTCATAGCAAGCATATAGCCCCAGACCTCGCTGGCGATTTTGCTGGCAAGCTCGTTTATGTCAATGGTGGCCTTGATGAAGAGCAAAGCTTTTCGGGTAGTGCCATGCAAGACGTGCGCGTTAGCCACCTCTCAAACCTTATGGCTGGCAACGAAAAGCGAGCTGATGACCTATTGCACGATGGTGACGGCATCCTTTTGCTAAACACCGCCTTGATGCGCGAAGGCTTTGTTCTTCATATTCCAGCTGGCGTCACTGTAGAAAAGCCCATTTTAATCCATCACGTCGTCGGCAGTGCTGATGGTGCTGCGCTTCATTTGCGCCATAGTATTGAGCTTGGCGAAGGAGCGAAGGCTACAATCATTGAATGCTTTAGTGGTGATGATAGCGGCTATTGGCTCAATAATGTCCTACAGATTAGAGTGTCTGAAAATGCCGAGCTAACGCATCTGCGCCTGCTCAGAGATGGCGATAGCGCTATTCATACAGGCAAATGTTATATCGATCTTGATGCTGACGGTCGCTATAAAGCCTTTACGGTAACAACAGGTGGGCGCATGGTGCGCAGTGAAAGCCATGTGCGCATGCTGGGCGAGCAATCATATGCTAAACTAGACTGCATCGCACTGGCAGCTCCAGAGCAAACTCACGATATTGTCACACATATTGATCATGCTGTGCCGAATGCCGTCAGCGAACAAATGTTTAGGGCTGTGCTTGCTAAACAGAGCAAAACTGCTTTTCAAGGCAAGGTGACAGTGCGCGCTGACGCACAACACACACTAGCAGACCAAGCCTGCAATAACATATTGCTTGATCGTACCGCCGAGGCCAATGCCAAACCAGAACTTGAGATATGGGCTGATGATGTCAAATGCAGCCACGGCGCCACCGTTGGAGAGCTTGATGATAAAGCGTTGTTTTATTTAACCGCACGAGGTATAGCGCCTGACGACGCTAAAACCTTGCTGGTAGAAGCTTTCCTTGCGCAAGTGAGTGCACGTCTTGACGATGAAACACTCAAGGGCCTTGTTGATGCAAGCCTGGATCACTGGCTTGAAAAATACCTACGGGGAAATGATTGATGGATGGCTCCAGAAATACCTTGCCGGAGCCACTTGATGTAGAGAGCATCAAAGCAGATTTTCCCATCTTTGCTCAAAAGGTTCATGGCCACGCTCTAACATTTTTAGATAGTGCCGCGAGCGCGCAAAAGCCCAATTGTGTCATCGATGCTGAAGCTGATCTCTATAAAACTACCTATGCCAATATTCACCGCGGGGTCTATAAGTTTAGTCAAGATGCGACCCAGCTTTATGAAGATACACGTACATATGTGGGTGACTTCATCAACGCCAAATCCAAGAAAGAAATCATTTTTGTGCGCGGCGCCACCGAAGGTATAAATCTGGTAGCCAACAGTTGGGGCCGAGAGAACATAAAGGCCGGCGATGAAATTATCCTCACATGGCTTGAGCATCACTCTAATATCGTACCTTGGCAAATGCTGGCCGAAGCGACAGGGGCCATAATCAAGGTTGTGCCCATCGACGAAGCGGGTGTTGTCGACATGGAGGCTTATAAATCTCTTTTGAGCGAGCGCACCAAGATGGTGGCTATGGCACATATATCAAACGCTATTGGCACCATCGTGCCCGTAAAAAAAATGATCGACATGGCCCACAGCGCTGGCGCTGTTACACTCATTGATGGCTGTCAGGCTATTCCGCACATGGCGGTTGATATGCAAGCCTTAGACGCTGATTTTTATGTCTTTTCCGGCCACAAAGCTTTTGGCCCAACAGGTATTGGTGTGCTTTATGGCAAAGAGGCACTACTAGACGCGATGCCGCCATGGCAAGGGGGCGGGGATATGATCAATAGGGTGACTTTTGACAAAACCACCTATAACGATCTGCCGTATAAATTTGAAGCTGGTACACCTAATATTGCCGGTGGCATTGCACTACGGCCTGCACTGACCTATATAAAAAATATTGGCTATAATCGCATAATGGCGCATGAGGCTGATTTGCTTGCTTACTGCGAAGAGCAACTTAAGGGCTTTAACAGCCTAAAGGTTATTGGCAAAGCAACCGACAGAGCTGCCGTTGTTTCGTTTGTCATGGATATTGCCCATCCCCATGATATAGGAACAATCTTAGATCGGCGAGGGATCGCGGTCAGGGCTGGACATCACTGTGCCCAGCCTTTAATGGATCGATTTAATGTACCGGGTACTGTACGCGCAAGTTTTAGTATATATAATGACAAAAGCGATGTTGATCGCTTGGTCGAAGGCCTAAAAAAGGTAGTGGATTTATTTGGATGACCGACAATAGCAACAGAGATAGAGATATTATGGACTTATCATCCCCATCTGAGGAGGGAGATGCTAAAGCTGAGCGCCCTATGGCGTCGCCCGACACCGGCCGTTTTTTCCTAGATCAATTCCTAGAAGAAGAACCAGCAGCCCCAGCGCCTGAGCCCGCTGTGCAAATGGCTCAAGGCAAGCTTTCTACAGAGTGGCCCGAAGGGGTTGAAGAGGGCGACCTTAAAGGCGCTATCATTGCTAGGCTTCAAGGGATATTTGACCCTGAAATTCCGGTGAATATCTATGAGTTGGGTTTGATTTACGAAATCAATCTTGATGAATTTGACGTGGCCGAAGTAAAAATGACCCTAACCACACCCCACTGCCCGGTTGCTGAAAGCATGCCCGGTGAAGTGGAACTACAAGTTGGCTCCGTGCCTGGTGTGAAAGGTGTTGAGGTTAAACTTGTTTGGGAGCCGCCATGGGATATGTCCCGCATGTCTGATGAGGCGCGCCTAGAATTAGGACTTTTATAATGTCAGTTATAACCATTACAGATAATGCTGCAGAGCATATTACACAATTAATCAGCGCAAGCGATAAACCCGTTTCAGGCCTTCGTCTTGGCACCAGCACTCAAGGCTGCTCCGGGCTTGGCTATAAGATTGACTATGTTGATGAACCTGCCGCCGACGATGAAGTGGTTACACATAATGGTGTTTCAGTTTACGTTGATCGTAAATCGCTGTTGTTTCTTCTTGGCACAGTGATGGACTATGAAGAAGGCCTTTTCTCCACGGGCTTTACCTTTACCAATCCCAATGAAAAAGGTCGTTGTGGTTGCGGCGAAAGCTTTACAGTTTAAAGTATCTAATTTTAGACCAAAACATACAGCTTTACTGTTAGCCAGACCCAGGCAAACGACAAAACAACATAACTAGAAATGAAAAACTTTCTACGCTTCATCAAGATATTGCTGCCTGTATGAATATAGGTGTGGAAAAGGCGCAGAGCCACATAAACCCATGCAAACACTATCCCAACCACATCCACCTTATCTGTAATAAAAAGAATAACTGTCCATAAATAGAACAGCACTGGCATCTCAAGAAGATTGTTATAGTGCCTTTCAAGCTTTGCTAAATCTTCCGGAAATTCATGCCCTTGATTGGTAAGAAATGCTTTTCGACTGACACGTCCCTCAGTCACCGCCTTAACGCGCGTTTTCCCAAGCTTGAGTGTTATTAGTAAAGTTACTGCGACCATCACTATAACGGGTAGAAAAATATATGTGCTATTCATCAATATTGCTCCATTGGGTTTGATATACTATGACGATCAAGGAGAGCGTTGGCTATGCACTTTATTGCATAGTCTATATTCAAATTAATAATAAACAGCTTTCATATTGATTATCTTCTTTTATGAAGTCATTATATTCTCATACTATATGCTAACAAAAGCGCCCAGAAGTCAGGAAAACATTCATGGCACCCCAAGGCAGTAAAATTATTATTTATGCAGCGCTTATTGGTAACTTGGCCATAGCTATTACCAAATATATAGCGTCACAAATGACCAACAGTTCGGCCATGCTCAGCGAAGCCATTCACTCCATGGTTGATACTGCCAATCAGGTCTTACTATTACACGGCATGAAACGGGCTGCCAAACCAGCCGATAGCAACCATCCCTTTGGTTATGGTAAAGAAATTTACTTCTGGGCTTTCATTGTAGCCATTTTAATCTTCTCTCTCGGTTCCGGCATATCCATTTATGAAGGTCTTCATAAAATCCAATCCCCAGAGATCGTGACCGATGTTTATATTAACTACATTGTGCTTAGCGCCGCCTTTATATTTGAAGGCGTGGCATGGACCATGGCCTACCGCGAATTTAAACGCATCAATCCAGTTATGGGAATTTGGAAAGCCGTACAGCGCAGCAAAGATCCCACCGTTTTTGTCGTGCTCTTTGAAGATTCAGCTGCCATGCTTGGTATTATCACCGCACTTGTCGGCTTGGCTGCAGGACAGTATTTCAATATGCCTATTCTCGACGGTGTGGCATCGGTTATTATCGGCATCATACTCGCGCTTACAGCCGTATTACTCGCGGTAGAAAGCAAGGCCCTGCTCATTGGAGAGGCCGCTGATCCAGCTGAACAACAAGCCATCCGCGATATCCTTGAGCCTTACCAAGATATTGAGCATATCAACGAGCTTTTAACCATTCATTTTGGGCCAAGGGATGTGCTTGTCACCATCAGTTTGGATATTAAAAACTCTGTCACTACTGGAGAA
>CBFDBT010000127.1:0-7779 GCA_965603115.1 uncultured Alphaproteobacteria bacterium | reverse complement strand
CTGCACCCACGATGACGAAGATTACGAAAGGAACATAGAAAATACCGAGATTTATAATAACATCTTTTAAAACAGGTATAGCCAGCGTCGGCCCATTGAGCTCAGCTAGCCAAACCGCTACACCGCCAACAACGATTGCTTCAATTAAAAATTTAATCTTACCTGACAAACCGTTTGAACTATGTCTGCTCACTTTGATGTAATCGTCAGCGAACCCTATTGCCCCAAAAACAGTAGTGACGATCAAACAAATCCATACATATTCATTAGAAAGGTCAGCCCACAGTAATGTAGAGACGATAAGCCCAAGCAAAATCATAAAGCCGCCCATAGTTGGCGTGCCTGCTTTTTCAACAATGTGGCTTTCAGGGCCGTCATCTCGAATTGGCTGGCCTTTTTTCTGCCGAACCTTGAGCATGCGAATAATTTTTGGGCCAAATATAAAACAAATGAGCAGGGCCGTCATAATCGCGCCACCAGTTCTGAAGGTCAGATATTTAAACAAGTTTAAAAATGCCCATTCCTCTGCATAAGGCGCCAACCATAAATATAACATACCTATTGTATTCCTTTATTCTGCTGCTACTTGAATTCTGTGATTATTTATATCAAAATGCTCTTGTAGCGCTTCAATGAGACCAGAAATTTTTGAAGAAGCTGCCCCCATAACTAGCACCACATCTCCCCTTTTAGCCATGGACTTAAGTCGTCTTTTAAGGCTCACATTTGTAGAAAATTCTTCACTGAATATGTCTGCGTCACGCATAAAGCCAGCCATCTCAGCGCCCAATGTTAATACGCGCGTAATGCCCGCTTCTGTCACATAGTTTTGCAAGGCTTCAAGATGTTTTTTATTGCTTGCAATACTGCTGTCAAACTTACTAAAAACGGCAATCCGGTGATTGTGTTTTCCTGTTTCAATAAGAGACATATGATCAAGGGCAGCCCTGAGGGAGAGCATATTCATACGTCCGCTATAATCTACTAAAGTGAAAGTGTTACCATCTTCACCAATGTTCATCTCCCTACCAAATCCAGCTCTTGCCTTCTGGCTGGTAAAGCTAATAGCTGCAATTGCCATATCCCCACCCACAGCTTTAATGGCAGCGAGCGCCAGCAAACTATTCATTACTGCTTGCTTACCGGGTAAACTGATTTTGTATATGATCCGCTCTTCTGCGACATGAGCGATCACACAACTGCAATCTGATTTTTGCTCAATACGCTCGACCCACACATCATTAGCGCTATAATCTGGATTATCCCGCGTTACACTTACACGCATCACCTTGAGACTTTTTAGCTCAGCTTGCCTGATAACATTAGGGGCATTTTCATCATCGGCTATAATTGCGACATCTCCGGCTTTCATGCCTGAAAATATGTCTATATAGGCCTGATCTTCTGATGCAGCAGGCGTAATGATGCAAACATCACACATGGAAGTAATACCAGACATCTCCCCCGAACAATCCACAACATGCAAACTATAGGCTGCCTGTGCATTTTCAATTTCGGAGGGGGATTTTCTATTATCTGAGAGAAAACATGAACCATCAAACTCAAGACCTGCCCCTAAAAGACGAGCAACTTCACTCTTGCCAACACTACCCGTTATTACAACAACTGGAGTTGCGTTTTTTTGAGAAAATTCTACATCAGCCATGCATGCCTCCATGTCTAACCTGAGATGACAATAGCTCAGAAACGGTATCTAAGTCAGAGTGCGGCAGAACATCATCGCCAACTATTTGTCCATTTTCATGCCCTTTGCCCGCAATAATCAGCATATCTCCGTCTTGCAGCGCCTTGATAGCTTCCTCAATAGCGCATCTGCGCTCTCCAATGACAATAGCATTTGGACACGCTAGTTTTATTTCCTCTCGAATGCCTGAGGCATCCTCATGACGAGGGTTGTCATCGGTAATAATTACACTGTCGGCCAATCGTGCAGCAATTTCTCCCATTATTGGGCGCTTGCCACTATCTCTGTTACCCCCACAACCAAAAACCACAGAAAGTTTCGAAGGTTTGTGCGCTCGAGCTGCTGTCAAAACCGTCTCTAAGCCAGCAGGTGTATGTGCAAAGTCAACATATACAGCACCACCAGATGAACTGGTGCCCATATATTCCATACGACCAGATACACCCGTTAAGTTTTCGAGGGATGCCAAAGCATCTTGAGGTCTTATGCCAGTAGCCGTTGTCAAACCAACCGCCAGCAAAGCATTTTCTATTTGAAACCCTCCTACAAGCGGCACATTGACAGTATAGTCCTTGCCATCAAAGTGGGTGGTTACTTTTTGTCCCTTAGATAAAAGCGTAACGTCCTTTATCGAAAAGGAAGCCGTTTCATCATAGCCAACTGTCAGCCTTTTCAAGCCTCGCCCCCAGCACAAGTCATCTACAGCTTTACCATATGGAGATGCTATATTGACCACTGCAGTAGACTTAGGGGCAAGTAAATCGCCAAACAACCTGGCTTTAGCGTAAAAATAACTAGCTTCACTGAGATGATAGTCCAAATGATCCCGCGTCAAATTTGTAAAGGCAGCAGCATCCAGCTTAATTCCGTCAAGCCTATACTGATCCAACCCATGGCTGGATGCTTCAACACAAGCATGGCTCACACCAGCCTCAGCCAACGAAAGAAAATCTTTATAAAGCGTCATGGGGTCAGGCGTGGTCAAACCTCCTGGAAGGTTTAAAGTCTTAGACCGCACCCCGATAGTGCCAAGGCTTGCCGCATTAAGCCCATTTAGCTCCCAAATTTGTCGTGTAAAATCAGCAACCGAAGTTTTACCATTAGTCCCTGTTACTGCGGCCATGGTCTCAGGCTGGCGCCCATAAAAAGCCGCCGCCATCTCAGCATATTTTCGACGAGGGTTTATGTCTTCAATAACAGGGACAGCGCCAAAATCAGCTTGAGTGCCTTGTTGGGTCAAAATAGCAGATGCGCCAGCTTTAATAGCACTATCAATAAAATCTCTTCCATCCAGTTCAGATCCAGATAGAGCGGCAAAAACAAAGCCCTTTGACACAAGTCTACTATCTGCCGTAAGCCCACTAACCATCAAGCTCGCGTTCTTCGCATTAACCCCTAAAATCTCGGACAGAGTACGTTGCACCTATTTATTTTCCCTTTTTCTACCTTCTGCTATCAACATCGAAATATTTTTATAGTCACTTTCCACATCTTCTTTTGGCGCAACCCCTAAAAGCGGCGCAGTACGAATAATAACATTTTTCACTAAAGGTGCAGCCGTCCAACCACCACCAGAATAGCCTTTTGTCATTACATTACCTTTTGGTTCATCAAGCATTGCAAAAACAACAAACTCTGGATTATCCATTGGATAGACCCCAACAAAAGAAGATATTAAAGATGTCTCGTCATATCCTCGTCTATCTGGACTAGCCTTTTCAGCTGTTCCTGTTTTACCACCCACACGGTAGCCTATGGCATCAGCATGGCTGCCTGTGCCCTCTCTAACAACCATACGCATCAACTTTCTAACCTGATCACTGGTTCTTGCCTTGATGACGCGGTGACTATCAATGAAAGCATTGTCATCTTTATATACCAATGTGGCGGGAATGAGCCGTCCTCCGTTCACCATTGAGGCAATTCCAGTGGCTAAATTCAGCGGGCTAACCTGAATACCGTGGCCGTAAGCGATGGTCATAGTATGAATGCGACCCCAACGCTTGGGGTAAACTGGCGCACCAACTTCAGTAAGCTCAATCGTAGCTGGCTCTAATAGACCAAGTGACCGTAAAAACTTACGTTGATGCTCCCCGCCCATTTCATCTGCCATGTGGGCCATACCAATATTTGAGGAATAAGCATAAATTTCTGGGACACTCAAATACCGCTCTTTAGGGTGATCATCTCTAATCCAATATTTTGATATACGAATTGGCTTGGTCGCATCATATCCATCATTCATTGTGAGCTGACCATTATCTAGAGCAGCCGCAATTGTGAATGTTTTAAAAGTTGATCCAAGCTCATACAATCCCATTGTTACTCGATTAAACAAAGAATTTTGTGTTGCACGTCCAGACTGATTAGGGTCGAAATCTGGCATAGAAACAAGTGCTAGCAACTCACCCGTTTTCACATCCATCACCAAACCACCAGCGCCAACAGCTTCATAAGCTCGCATAGCTGATTGTAATTCATCGGCCAGAGCATGTTGCACACGAATATCAAGCGATAGCTTGAGGCTTTTATCGCTCAAACTTTTATCACCCAGTGTATCGTTAAAAAAATGTTCCACGCCACCAAGGCCATTGCCATCTGTATCCACGTAACCAAGCACATGGCTCGCTAACGAACCATGTGGGTAAACTCTCTCTTCCTCACGCCTGTAGGCAAAGCCAGGCACACCTAGAGCGTTCACTGCCCAATGCTGGCTTGGCGTCAACTTTCTCTTCAACCAAACGAAACTACGGCCCGACTTAAGCTTAGTTTCAACTTCTGACATCGTCAGTTCAGGTAAAACCCGGACGAGACTTGCCGCAACTTTTTCTGGATGTTTGATCTTACGCGTATCAGCATATAAGGAAAATGTCTCTAGATTGGTGGCAAGCACTTCCCCATTGCGATCTAAAATATCTGCTCTTTCAAGTTCGACAGGCGCAACAGCAATTTCAGGAGCGGCTCGGCGCACAACACCAGACGACATTCCAATATCTAGGGTACGATATCCCAAAACCCCAAAAGCCAGAAACATCAACATTGCGATTAACATTAAGCGAAATCGCGCTGTCTCCATTTGTGACTTACGTTCTCCATCGAAAGCTATTGGTCTAGTTGATGCTATCACTGTCATAGCTTCTCATCCTTCACAGCAGAAAGGCGAACCAGCATATTACGCGTTTCATTGTGTAACCTGCTTGCTGTGCGCAGAACACTTTCAGCTTCTGGCTCATCCTCTGAACTGTCCGTGGTATTTTTTTTGGACTTTATACCCGGCAATAGTATACCGGCAGTCCCCGCAACTGGCTCAAGCGGGTTACGCCGAAAAGGAATGTCCTCAACACCACTCAACACTTGACGTGGAAGCACAGGCATCAAGGCCAAGTATTCCATTGACTCTCCCTGCAATGTACTTGGTGTCGTTCTATAAGCCCATTCAGCCTTTAAAACTCGGATCGCCTTGCGGTCAGTATAAATTTTTTCTGCCAAAGCTTCGAGTTCTCGCGCTTTTTCCTGCACAGTATATTTCGTGTGCAAAAGTGCAGAGCCTGAAATAAGAGTAGCCAATGTCAAAACCAACATCATAATACGTCTCATAGATCACCTTCCCATACGGCTGCCTTCGTGCGCACAGCCACCCTTAATCTTGATGACCGCGCCCGTGGATTGCGACTAATCTCTTCATCACTTGGCTTAATCGCCCCTTTTTTCTTTATCTCCAAGGTCGGCGCCGGGCCTACAGACATGGACTGGGGCAAATGACGGCTTCCACTTGATTTTTGGCCAGCCTGTTCGATCATGAAATTTTTGACGATACGGTCTTCCAGTGAATGAAAGCTCACAACTACAAGACGCCCGCCAGGCTTGAGCAGGGTTACAGAGGCTTTTAGTGCCCGCTTTAGCTCGCCTAACTCATCGTTGACATGAATACGTAGCGCCTGAAATGTTTTGGTGGCCGGGTGAATAGACTTCCCATTCTTTTTACGCTTAAAGCCGAGTGTCTTGACAATCACAGCCGCAAGCTCTGATGTTTTGGTGAAAGGGTTTTCTATCCGCTCTTTTACAATCGCATTGGCAATCCAGCGCGATTTACGTTCCTCACCAAACTCATAAATTATATTGGCGATATCTTCTTCGCTGTATGTATTGACCACATCAGCAGCCGTTTCCCCTTCTAGCGACATGCGCATATCCAGCGGACCGTCCCCTTGAAAAGAAAAACCGCGCTCGGCTTCATTGATTTGAAATGAAGAAACGCCAATATCAAGCACAATGCCATCAACTTGAGTAACATCTGCACTGGCAAGCAAAGCTTGCATGTCGCCAAAGCACCCTTGTAAAATTGAAAAGCGATCACCGTAAAAATCTTTAAAAGCTTTCGCCCGCTCAATAGCAGCTGGGTCACGGTCAATGCCATAAAGCGTTACTTCTGCACTATCGAGTATTGCTCGCGAATAACCACCAGCGCCAAAAGTACCATCTACAACAACATCATCTCTCGAAACTGCTAATGCGCTGAGAACTTCGTCCAGCAAAACGGGGATATGCCCAGAATTAGAAGACAGCGAGGCTTCTTGCTGCACTGTCATCACTCATCTCCATAGAGCGACGGCAGGTCACGGTAAGCCTCATCAGCCAGCGCCATTTGCTCTTCTTCAAAGAGCTCATAAGCGTCTGGGTTCCAAATCATAAATTTGGGGCCAATACCAACTATAGCCGCATGGCTATCAATACCCGCAAAGTCTCTAAGCGCTTCAGGCAGCACTATTCTGGATTCTGGATCACAAGGCGCTTCTTTTTGTCCCGCGAACAAACTGACCGAAAGCGCCATCAATTTCGGGTCGCCCTGACCAAACTGTTGGTGCACACGACGGGTGAACATTTCCATAGTCTCGCGAGTATTACCCTCAAGGCATTTCAAGCCACGACTTTTAGATAAGGTCACACCGTAAAATTTGCTGGCCTTTAAAGTGGAGCGAAAAGAAACCGGCACCGAGACCCGTCCCTTCTTATCCACTTTATTTATGAACGTGTCGTAAAATGACATGCCCTGCCCGCTCCCTTGAGTTTCCCATATGCCCATTAAATTACTTTTATTAATAATTTGGGTATATTTGGTATAACTTGGGAAATCTTGGGCGTCAATGGTAGATAAATGAGCTATAGCCTCTATATAAGTGATCAAATCGAAACACAGATATATAACTATCTGTTTGATAATATGAACTAATATTATATAGATTCTTACTTTGTTCTCATCAAATATGATAAAAAAGAGAAGGTTTGAATTTTTTTAATATTTTGGGAACTTCGGCAATTTGCTTAAGGCTAAAGGGACAAAACAGCTCGAATCCCTATCGATTCGCTTTAAGGGCGAAAAATTTCCACTTCGACGTTTGAGCCTTAAGAAGGAGATGCGTACGGTTTTTAGGATAAAAAAAGAGCGCCCATGAGGCGCTCTAATTATCGTTATAAAGTATTAGTTAGATGGCGTCGCAATGCCAACATAACTCTCCTGAACCAATAGGGCTTCCTGGTGGCGCTAACGGCGGAGTGGGTGCTACTATAACTGGCTCAGCTCTACGATCATTAAAACGACGAATAGTCTTGGCTAAATTTTGAAAATGCTGACGGGCTATACCCTCTCGACCGCGCGACTTTTCCAGCCAAATTGCCAAACTATTCAACTTACTCGCCGCTATAACACTTACATCATTTGATGCAGTCTTATTGCTTGCCAATTTTATCATGGCCATAACAGTGCGCTCTTGCACAATCCTGCGCAGAGGTGCATGGCGCAAACTATCTCTGCCCGATCTAAAGTTATGACTGATCAATCTATCTAGAACTCTCTGCAATCCCAACTGGCTATCAGTCCGCGCCTTAAAGCTCACCCGTCGATTAGCGCGCTCAGGTCGCAAAAGAGCGTCTAGAGTTATATCAGTAGCTATTGCAACACGCACATCAAGTTTTCCAACAGCGAGCAAAATGTCAGTTCCAACCCCTGTTATACCAGTAGAGGTAGCGGCATGATCTAGGAAACTCTCTGAATTACAGTAAATTCCTCCTACTAT
>CBFDBT010000126.1:0-7803 GCA_965603115.1 uncultured Alphaproteobacteria bacterium | reverse complement strand
AACCAAAATTGATAAATCAGGTTAAGGCCGGTTACGAAGATGATAATCATGGGATGAATGCCAAGAACAACCATTGGCAAACTAAATATGAATCCGGGTGTTAAAAAACTGGTCCATGTTTGTCTAAGAGCTGTGGAGAGATTATAATGCTGGCTGGAATGGTGGATGACATGGGCTGCCCACATCCAACGTATGGTATGACCAAACCGATGAAGCCAATAATAAACAAAGTCATAGACAATGAAGGCAACTATGAAAACCCAGATAGGACTACCTAAGTCTGTTATGCGATAATTTTGCCAAACCCACATTGCGACTAGGTATAAGCTGCCACCTACAATACCGGCAACCACAGTGCTGCCTACACCCATAAGGATTGAGGTTACAGTATCCTTTGCTTCATAGCGTACATTGCCCTTGCGGGATGCATAAATCATTTCAAACAGGATGAAGAGTATATATATACCGCCTGCTGCCTTGCTAGGTTCAATTAGAGAGCTGAGATCAATCATTTTTTACCTCGCTTGCTGGCTTTAAGATGGCTAGAGCATCAAGGGCTTGTGAACACGTATGGCTATCAGCAAAGTTAAAAACCAGGTTATTGAGAGTAAAGTCTTTAAACTTGATATCGAGGCGGTTATTGTTGTGATGAGCATGTTTTATATCGTCGGCATTGAGTGTTCTGCACGTAACCCTATCACCAAAAGTAAAAGCATAGCCGATGGTCATGTCATCATCTAACAGCACTAAAGCTGCACTGTTTGAAGTATCAATCCATATATCTTGTATTTTTATAGTGTAATCTGAACGATTAAAGGCACGCTTTACCCGGTCATTGTCGAGATCATTTGTTTTTGGCCAATAGATTTTGGCAAGCAAGGCCAGCAAAAAGATGGCTACCAATGATAAAACTAGCTGTGATAATTGTGCGTCCATATCATAATTTGACAAGAGAAACCTTGGGACGTCAAGTATCAACTTACAATATATAAGAATTTGACCGACTATTCACATAGAAATTCGAGATTTATAGTTTTCTGCCTACCCAAATCACTCGTCCAATTAGGTCTATGCGCTCTGTAGGGCAATTTTCCCAAGTTTCATATAGGGGATTATCGCTTTTAACGGTAGCAAGTCCTGTAGCAGGATTTACACTTACACGCTTTACCAATAAAGCCCCTTCATTTCGTAAAACATAAATGCCGTCTCGTCGAGCTTGCTCGGATCTAGTGTCGATTAAAATGTCATCGCCGTGATTAAGGGTGGGAAACATAGAATCTCCATCAACCTTCAAAACTGCAAGGCAGTCTGGCTCCGTACATCCAAGGTCTCTCAGTTTCTGTTTGTCAAAGGGTAGGGTGCCGAGGATTGAATCGCCTTCATTTAGTGCGCCCATTCCAGCACTGGCCTGAATATCATAATAGGAAATTGATAGGATGCCATTAGGATAAGAATAAGGACTAGGAGATTCGGAAAAGCCAAAAGAGGCACCAAGGTATTCTTCTGTCACGCCATAACGACGGGCTAAAAATTTTATATCTTCAATACGCAAGTGTTTTGGAATGCCACGCTTAATATACTGTTGAATATAAGCATGATTTTTACCCATTTTGCCTGAAACAGAAGCATAGTCATCGTGACTATGGCCTTTAATTAACTGGTCCAATCTACGTCTTGTTTCTGAGTTATCCACACTTAAACCTCAATCATTAGAATGATACTGTTTTAGAGTAATATTTTACTAAAGTCAATAAAATAGGAAAAAATAGGTTGCCAATAGGATAAAATAGGTTAGTCTTTTCATATAGCGCAGGAATCGGTTATCTGCCATGGGAAACGAGCTTAAGGATTTCTTTAATGATCGAGTTGAGCAAGAGTGAGGCAATATATACTAGTAAGACAGTTGGAGGGTTTGATAAGAACCACTTTTCAAAACCTGTTTTACTATCATATGCTCGTGGCTATCTTAATTATCGTGATTTGATTGCAATTCACCAAATTGAGGATTCAATCATTGCTATAGATTCAAAGGGCCTCCGGTCTTCTCAAGTTGCTAACTCTTCACGTTGTGTTAAGACCATTAAGCGTCTTCCAAACACATACAGGCAGCTTTTGGAATATAAATTCAACCTTTGGATAGATTTATTAACTGAAGAGAAAATTGTTGCAGGTGCAATTCTTGATCTTTTGATTGATGGCAAATCTTTTGTATCAGTTGATAGGCGTTTTCACAGAGCTAATGGTTGGGCTCGTAAAACCCTTATTGAGGGTATTCGATTATGGGATATTAATCACATTTGATCTTGACCATTCCGCTACTATGTACCATATAGGTTAATATTATACAAATATACTTCAACTGTTATAATCGCAGCAGAATAAGCCATTACCCCTGGGTAAGGGCTTTTTTTGTTTTGAAAGGGTAATCATGCAAAAAAAAGCAATTGGTACTTTGCTGGGTGGTCTATTTAACCACTTAGTGAATAGTTTGATATATGAAAAAGTAACTGTTTGGGAAAAAAGTCAATTTGGTGGAGTAGTGTCACCGACAAGGCTTTGTCCTTATTTAATATTTGGTAATAATGACTCTAGAGCTTGGCGTAGTGTTACGTTTGATGGGGAACATCACCGGATAAATATTGAGATTTATTGTGGGGCTGTAACTCTAAAAAAAGCCAAAACATATGTAGAGGATATAGTCTTTAACTTGCAGGGCGCTGATTTTCCATTAAATGGGCACGCTCTTATTGAAATACAGTATAATCAAGTAGAATACATAAAAATGGCGGACAATACTGAATATATGGCCCGCCTATTATTTACTGTTTTGACTGTATCAGATTAAGAAATATATTATTTCAAAGGAACTGGGCGACCAAGTGGAAATGGTTTTTCGTCTGTTCTCCAAGAAACATACTCAAATACTTCTGCAAGATATTTCCCAATTGCACACACCCAGCTTTGTAAAGTCTCATTCGGGGCTCCAAGTAGGACTGTAATAACCACTTGAATGATTGTCATAGTTATAGCAGCACCGAAAGCTAACCAACCTAAAACACCAAATGTAATAATATAGGCTACCCGTAGAGCAAAACTTTGCCAATCACGGTCTTTGGCAAGCCCTGGGAATACATTCTCAGCGTCGTCCTGTGTAGAAGTGGACTTTGTCTTTTTTGAAGAGGATATATTTTCTGATTTTTCAGCAGTTGCAAAGGTTACTGGATCATCTTGGATAGGCTTTTTAGGTGCAGCCTTTTTGGGCGCCGCTTTTTTAGCTACAGGCTTTTTTGAGGCTGATGCTTTTTTCACAGCGGGCTTTTTCGCTGTAGGTTTTTTTGCAGTGGTTTTCTTTACAGCTGTCTTTTTGGCACTAGATTTAGCTGCGCTTTTAGCGGTTTTTTTAGGAGCAGCTTTTTTCGATATCGCTTTATTGTCTTCAGTCATAATACTAAACCTTATGTTTCGTGTACCCGAGTTAGTATATATTTGGGCATAAACGTGTTAAAAATCAAGAGCGCACCTGATTTCAAGGAAAATATGCTAAGAATTAAGCCAAGGAATGTGACCTGCAATCATTGCTTCTGCTTCTGGTGCCGTAACAGCCTTGGAGAAAAAGAAACCTTGGCCGACAGAATAGCCAAGTCCAACTAACATATCAATGTGATCTTGGTCTTCTAGGCCTTCACACACAATATCAAGCTTTAAGCTTTTTGCCAGCATGGCAATCATTTTCAAAATTTCATATTGTTCATTATCAATAGCCATTTTAGCAATGAAACTTCGGTCAATTTTTATGATATCAAGCGGGAATTGGTGTAAATAGTTCAAAGAGGAATAGCCAGTTCCAAAGTCATCAAGCGCGACCTGAACATCTAGCTCACGTATTTTTTCGAGCATTGCAGAGATGCGGCCGATATTGGTCATGATGGCGCTCTCTGTAAGTTCAACCTTTAAATATTTTCCCTCCACACCATGCTGGGTGAGGGCATCACTGACTAATTTTACAACATTATCACGAGCAAATTGAATTCCCGATACGTTGACATTAACCGTAGCATCAAATTTGTCGCCAAATTTGTCACGCCACTGTTTGATCTGCATACAACAGGTTTGAATAGCCCAGTTTCCAAGGTCGAGAATAATACCCGTTTCTTCAGCAAGCGGGATAAACTCGTTGGGAGAGACAAAGCCTTTTTCTTTATGAATCCAGCGTGTCAGGGACTCAAATCCGAGGAGTTTTTTAGTTTTAAGGTCAATGATTGGCTGATAATGTAGTTCAAGTTCATTGCGCTCAACGGCTCTACGAAGTTCGGTTTCTAAATGAAACTGACTTCTGGCTTGCGTATGACTTTCTTCTTTATAGATTTCAGATTTTGCTTTGCCGTCCAGTTTAGCTCTGTGCATCGCAAATTCAGCGTTACGAATGAGGTCTTCAGGGTGGCAATTAACTTCAAGGGTTGTTGCGACGCCGATAGAAACAGAAGAGTAAATTTCATTTCCATCCAGGTCATAAGGATGCCGCATCGCTTGATGGACGCGATCAGAGATCATGTCTATTTCATCAATATCACTACAATATGATACCAAAACAGCGAATTCGTCGCCAGACAGACGTGCTAAAAAGTCAGAACCACGGATACAGCGTCGCAAAGTAGATGCCATAGATACTAAAAACCTATCCCCTGCGCCGTGACCAAAGCTATCATTTATTTGCTGGAATCTATCAATGTTTATCACAAGAACAGCACAGCCACTGCTCTCTATTTTGCTTGTAGAGTTTACGGCCTCTTCCAGCTTACTTCTAAACATTATACGGTTAGGAAGTCCGGTTAAGGCATCGTGAAATGCGTGATGCAGTAGATTTTTTTCGGCCAGTTTTTCTGCTGTTTGGTCTTCTATTGTGCAAATAACTTGATAAATATCACCTTTTGCATTCTTGAGAGGCAATAAATGTGCTGATAAAAACCTCTCAACAGCTCCATTGCGCTGTGTCCATTCAAAATGAAGGGTGCGGTGATCACGAAATACACTGAGAATTTGATTGCCGAGAAGAAATGATTCATCGCCGTGCCATATATCATCTAGAAAGAGCGGAAATTTTTTGCCAAGGCCCTTAATGCCCAGAAGGTTTCGAGCAAAGCTATTGGCTAGTAATACTTTAATTTGATCGGATTTTCCCTTTGCACAAACGAGTACACCTGATGGTAAATTTTCTATTACCACTCCAGAGTTCACTATTGTGTCAGTAATTTCGCCATCAGGAGAAACCGACTTTAGCATAGGGGTGTTCTCTTTTTTTGAGGCCACGTTTTTTGCCCAAACTTTTAACTAGATTTCCAATATTTACACCTTAAGCCGTCTATATTCAATAGAATCAGTAAAGATTTAGTGAACATTTAAATATAAACTTTTACTTGGTGGAGTTAGAGGGGGCTAGATATGTCCCCTCTATTCTTTTTGTTTACAAATATGAAAGATGCATGCAGTTCATTTTATGAGCAGCCACTTGTGCTGCCACAGGTATCACATTTCATACATGTACCATTCCTGACCAGGGTGAAATTACCGCAATCGCCGCAAGCATCACCTTCATATCCCTTCATACGGGCTGTGGATCGAGCATTTGCTGTGGCATCTGTTCCGCCATTGGCCATAGCAGATCCGATAGACACGCCAGCGGATACTGTTGCGCCACCAGCAGTGGCCATGGCTACAGCCTTGACCTCCGTATCTTTGGTTGTGTTTTTATTAACGCCAGTATTAAGAACAACAAGATTGTTGCCGCGCACGTAGCCACTGGATGCTAGGTTTTGAACGCGCATGATAGCTTGTTCAACTTCTTTTTCCATATCAGGCAACCCATCTTCTTTTCCGCGACCCATAGCATCATGAGAAAGATCGGCAGGCGTCGCATGCGCCAGGTCGTCTCGTCCAAGATAAGATATTGCAAGCTCACGGAAAATATAATCCAGCAAAGATGTCGACATTTTAATGGCTTCATTTCCTTCCACACGGCCGAAAGGTTCAAAACGTGTGAAGGTGAAAGCATCAACAAATTCTTCAAGTGGGACGCCATATTGTAGGCCAATGGAAATTGCGATGGCAAAGTTATTCATCAAACTTCTAAAGGCAGCGCCTTCTTTGTGCATATCAATAAAGATTTCACCAACACTGCCGTCGTCATATTCCCCAGTTCTAAGATAGACTTTATGTCCACCAACTACTGCTTTTTGTGTGTAGCCCTTACGACGTTCAGGAAGGCGATTACGGCTACTGGCACCACCGCGTTCAACTTCCACAATTTTTTCAATTACCTTTTCAGCAAAAACAGTTGTTTTCTCAGCTAGAGTTGGTTCTTCTGCTTCTGCCTCAAGGTCTTCATCATCAAGTAGCGAAGAATTAAGAGGCTGACTGAGTTTTGATCCATCACGGTAGAGGGCATTAGCCTTAAGGCCTAGTGACCAACTCAACTCATAGGCCTGCATGCAGTCTTCAACATCGGCTGAATTTTCCATATTGATAGTTTTGGATATGGCACCAGAGATGAAAGGTTGCGCTGCGGCCATCATGCGAATGTGGCTTTCCCAACTGAGGGTTCTTGTACCAATTTTGCCGCAGAGATTAGCACAATCAAAGACTGAAACATGCTCTTGCTTTAGGTGCGGTGCGCCCTCAAGCGTCATTGTACCACAACAGTGAAGATTAGCTTCCTCGATTGCGTCTTTTTCAAAACCAATTGCTTTTAATAGGTCAAAGTTGAAATCATTGAGCTGCTCATCAGTAAGCTTTAAGACATCTTTGCAAAAGTCCGCACCAAGGGTCCATTGATTGAAAACAAACTTGATGTCGAAAGCATTTTTAAGTTGTTCTTCAACAGCGGATAGTTCTTTTTTCGTAAATCCTTTGGCTTTAAGCGCCTCATGGTTGACGCCAGTTGCGCTCTTAAGAGTGCTGTGGCCCACTGCATAATGAATAATATCTTTGATTTGTGTTTCGTTATACCCAAGTGTTGTAAGCGCTTGTGGGACAATGCGGTTAATAATTTTAAAGTATCCACCGCCAGCTAGCTTTTTAAATTTCACAAGAGCAAAATCAGGTTCAATTCCCGTAGTGTCACAATCCATTACTAGTCCAATTGTTCCAGTTGGGGCGATCACTGATGTTTGTGCATTTCTATATCCATGCTGCTCACCAAGAGTAAGGGCATCATCCCATGCTTGTGCAGCAGCGATGACAATGTCCTGATCCGGGCAATTCTCAATATCAAGAGGAACAGGATTAGTATGAAGAACTTCGTAGCCGTCTTCCTGACCATAAGCCGCGCGGCGATGGTTTCGGATAACTCTTAGCATGTCTTCTGAGTTTGCTTTATATTCTGGGAAAGCACCAAGTTCGGATGCCATTTCAGCTGATGTTGCGTAAGACCGTCCAGTCATGACGGCTGTAATAGCACCGCAAAGAGCGCGCCCTTCGTCACTATCATAGGAAAGACCAAGGCTCATCAGGAAACCACCAATATTGGCGTAGCCTATACCAAGTGTACGGTAGTCATAAGAGCGTTTTGCTATGGTCTTTGATGGGAATTGTGCCATCAAAACAGATATTTCTAGGACCATGGTCCATAAGCGTACAGCGTGTTCAAAGTCCTTGAGCATGAATGAACCATCGGATGAACGGAACTGCATCAAATTAAGGGATGCAAGGTTACAAGCTGTATCGTCAAGGAACATATATTCTGAACATGGATTAGAAGCATTAATCTCGCCGCCATGCGGGCATGTGTGCCAGTCATTAATGGTGGTA
>CBFDBT010000125.1:0-7902 GCA_965603115.1 uncultured Alphaproteobacteria bacterium | reverse complement strand
GCAGGCTGTGGAATGAAACCAATTGTACCAGCAGGAGCTCCTTGAGCTATACAAACATCACGTAATACGCCACTAGGAACAAAACCGCTATTAACACCCGCATCAGTTACAGATGCACATGGATCAACGTTCAAGTTCGTAAGCAAAGTATTTTGTGGTGCAAACAACTCTGAAATATTTGGAGCACGAACAGCACGTGCGAATGTTGCACGTACAGTGATATCATCAATTGGTGCCCATGAAAGACCAGTTTTCCAAGTTGTTGTATCATACTTTGGTGAAGGCTCTGCATCTACAGTATAGTTTGAGTAACGAAGACCAGCTTCAAAAGTCAGGTTTTTCGCCCATTCAGCATCCTGAACAAGTGGAACGTTAAATTCAACCACACCTTCGAACACTTTATAACCACCATAGATATTTGGAGCAGCACCACCAGCACCACCAAGATCACCAGACTGTGAAAGAACGTCTGATTCTCTAGAACCACTATATCTGCGATAATCAGCACCAAGAGCGAAGTTGATTGCTTCTTGCGCCCAAGGAACTGTATAGCCAGTTTCACCACTAATATTAGCAGAAACCTGTGCCATATCAAAGCGTGTTGTAATCGCACTCTCGCCACCTAGTAGGAAGGCATTCATTTCTTCAGTGATCGAACCAGTTGGACCGAAGTAATCTGCAGGTACGCAACCGTTACTTGAGTCGTTACAACCGTCAGGACCAGCTAGAAGAGCTTGGCGGAAACGTGACTTCATCCAGTAACCTTTTTGGATTTGAGTCTGATCACTCTGACCATATGAACCGTTAATATCCCAATTGATTGAATCAGTTAAGTCGCCACGGAACCCAAGGCTATAGTTAAAATAAAGGCCAGTATAGTTACTGATACGTGGACCGCCTTCAACGTTACGACGGCGTAGCTGTGTATCAACCGTCAGATAGTTTGGATCAGTAGGACCAGTTGCAGCACCAGCTGCGTCACACTGTGCCTGTGAATATAAAGGAACATAAACTCCTACTGCAGGATCAGTGTCCCACGCACAGAATGCGTTACGCTGAGCGGCAGACATATGTGGATGGTTTAGTGAGATTGAAACACTGTCACCAAAAGAACCAGACGGTGCAATAAGTGTGTCCACTGTGTTCTTAGAGAAAAGAGCCTTAGTGTAAACTTCTACACTGTCACTGATTGCATAATCAGCAGCTGCATAGATGTTATAACGCTGGAAAGGAGTTTGGAACACATTTGATGGGCCATAGTTATATGGAGTGTATGCTGCAGCAAATGTACGGTCATCTTGAACGCCACCTAGTGATAGGTTGCCGCCGTCTACGCCCGTTGGGTTCACGTTACCTATGCGAGTGTTGTATGAGCCAAGCCCAGAGCCACCACGAGTACCATCCCAGTAGTAGAGCACATTTTCAGAGAATTTGCGATCACCCTGGTATACTGGATCTGATTTCTGGTAGCCAATACTTAGAACAGCATTACCTTTACCATCAGCAAAGTCAGCGCCCATAGTTACTTCTATACGCTTTGTATCGCCGTCACCTTTTTCTGTTGTGCCGTATGATGCATTTGCTTCGAAACCGGTAAAGTCAGCTTTGGTAACAAAGTTAACAACACCACTGATAGCATCAGCACCATAAGTTGTACTAGCACCACCAGTCAAAACATCAACACGCTCAAGAAGAGCAATAGGAATATTGTTCAAGTCAAAACGACCATTAAGTTCTGATGGAGCCATGCGACGACCGTCAACCAATACCAAGTTGCGGTGAGAACCCAGACCACGGAGGTTTACGTATGAAAATCCACCGTTACCGTTGTTCACTTGAGCACCAATACTTGGTACCATACCTGGAATTTCGCGCAAGATTTCTTCGACAACGTTATTTGCCTGGAATTCCATCTCGTCACTAGAGATCATAGAAACAGGTGCTGAACGTGTAAGGTTTGGATTACGAATCAATGAACCTGTCACTACGATCTGTTCAATTTCTTGTTCTTCTTCTACAGCAGCATCTTGTGCAAAAGTCGCACTAGAAAGACTGGAAGCTATAAGTATAGATGTACTTGCTAAAAGTGCAGTACGCGTATAACGCTTGTTAAATGACATGCGTTTCCTCCTATTTAGATTTTATAGAGAGTCAAACCCAAAGATTTTGACTTCCCCCTTTACATAAACCAACACCACTTTTTTATTTTGACCCAAAAATATGGTACTGACATCTCATTGTATCTTAATTGTTACTAATGAAACTGATACAACTTAGTTAGACGCTAAACTTTGTATATAGCCTTGTCAAACATAGGTTTAGTATCCAATGCGTAACGACACTACTTTTTAACATTTGTTGTATTTGAGCATCACTATATGGCGGAAAATCTTGAAATATGATGCTTTAATTAAGATAATTACCCAAATTAGTTATTTTATGAAGTTTTATTTCGCAGCGAAAAAGTCTTCCATAGTCCATTTATACTAAAACTATTTAAATTAAGATGAAATAAGCTGCATTAGTGCCAAAATACCATGCCATATCAAAAACAATGGCGACTTAGTATCGCCGCTTAGATCACACCAACATGACCACGAACACAAAAAAAGAGGCCCAGCAGGCCCCTTTTCACACTCTTTTGTTAACTAGTTAGAACTTCAGCCTTACATTGGCAAACAAGCGACGGCCAATAATATCATATGTTCCAGGCTCAGTATTGGCATTAAAGACACTATGGAAATATGGAGGCTTCTTGTTAAACGCATTGTTGAGGCCAACAGTCAGTGTTGTATTCTCATATGTATAAGAACCTACGAAATCATTGTAGAGCACCGCCTCAGCTTCAGCATCGGTCGTGATACTAGCAGGACGATATTTATCATCCGTAGCTCCTATATACCGTGTTTCCCATGCAAACGTCCAATTTTCACCATTCACACCCACAGAAGTATTAGCACGCCATTCTGGGAAAATAGCACCCCCATCGGCAGTACCAACAGTTTCACGGGAAATCTCAAATGTTGACCATTCTTCGATGCGATTCATCTGCCAAGTAGCCCCAACCCTGATAGAAAGACCTGTAACAGCACCCATCTCAAGATCAGTATCATAGGCAATGTTGAAGTCCATACCATTGGTTGATAATTTACCAAGATTACCAAAGGCAGCCGTGGCGTCTGTTGGATAGATGAAGTTATCGGCTATATCATATGGAAGATCGCTACTATACCCTTGTCCAACAAAAGCATCACAGGCAATGGATGAGAAATCAACACTATCCATACACCCCCTGAAAAGATCATTGAAGTTAGGCACACCAATATAATTATTGATGGTGATATCCCAATAATCAGCACTCATTGAAAGGCCTGGCACTGTCTCGGGTTCAAACACGATACCCAGAGCAAGCGTTTTGGAATTTTCAGGTGTGAGTGGAGCCAGAGGCGCCAAATTCGTATAGAGTGACTGCCATGCAAATCCAACTTCACCGGCAGGGCCGGCAGGCAAGCCTAGCGCAGCACAGTTAGTGCGTATGGTATCTGTAATATCCTCACGTGTATCATAAAACTCACAAACGGAATCCACAACAGGGAAAGTTGATAAATTTTGCTGGTTAAGCTCTGTAATATTCGGAGCTCTAAAGCCAGTTGAATAACCACCACGAAGAAGTAGCCCGTCAATTGGCGCATAATCAAATCCAACCTTAAATGTGGTCTTTTTTCCAGCAGATGTATTGTAACTTGAATGACGAGCTGAACCACTCAGATTCAAATTCTCAAGCACAGGAACAGCAACCTCAGCATAGAATTCCGTTACTTTGAAATTTCCATCAAGAGGATCAGAAGCTCCACTCGTGGTCAATCCACCAGCCGCAAACTCATCAGGTACAATTATGCCACTTTCACGACGTTGCTCAAAACCTAGGGCCCAACCAATGGGTCCACCTGCCAAATCCATTGAGCCAGCTGTGTCGCCAGTTAGTCCAAATTGCCACATTGTCATACGTGCTGTAGACCAGTTTTTAAGAGAGCCGGCCGACAAATACGCCATTTGGTCATCAGTGATAGAGCCAAACTCACCGAATGGATTAAGAACACCATTTGCAGCGCATGTAGCGTCAGCTGCACAAAGCGCTGGGTCAACAGCCGTTTCCCAACGGTCAAAGCGACCATAATTGGTGGTGTTTTGAAGCACTTCATAGTCAGCAAATGTATAGGATGCATCCCATGAAACATTCTCTGAGATATCGCCATTAAAACCAGCTACAATCCTTACAGTATTTGCAGATTGGTAGAAATCGCGACCGCCCGATTCAACAAAACGACGATTGATGCGCACATCTTGACCTTCAATACCATAAGGATTTAAATCATCCGCAGTGCCTAGGATACCATCTACACCAGAAGCATTATCGCCAAATGGGTTATATGGGTTTGACGAAGGCACCATATCGTTCCAATGCCCATTGAAATTTGGGTTAACCGCAAAAGAAGCATCCGGCGCCAGCACTTGTCTGGATGTTCGCTTAGTATACATGCCTTCAAAGTAAGCAGAAACATCGCCCATAAAGCTGTCTTGCATAATATCATAGTGACCATTGGTAGCAATTTGCCAACGCTCGTTTGGTGTCATGATTAAATTAGCAGCACCATAATCAAACAAGTCACCGCCACTGGTAGCATCACCAAAATCCATATCACGAACAGAATTTAGACTATCGTCCCAAATTTGATTTGCACTGGCACCTGCGGCACCGAGCAGAGCGGTAGCGCCAGCATCAAACAAACTTGTACGAATTTTACGGCTATTGGAAGACCCAGAAGGCACACCCACAAATGCACCGTCAATCAGAGTAGAATACCGTGTGATAGCTGCAAAATCACGATCCGCTTGGAAAATTGGTTTCTGCCTGTTGTATTCAGCCGAGAAAGTAACATTTCCCTTATCGCTGGATGCTCCTGCAAGCATAGAGACGCCATAATTTTCGGCATCCCAATTTGCTGTCGCAGCACCAAAGTCAGCTGACATTTCAAAACCTTCGTAATTATCATGGAGAATTACGTTCACAACACCCGCTAGAGCATCTGAGCCATAGATGGTTGAAGCACCGTCTTTGAGCACTTCAATACGCTTTACCATACCCATTGGGATTGTGTTCAGATCAACAGCTCCGTCAGTTAGCGTGTCACCAACTTGACGCCGCCCATTGATAAGAACCAAAGTACGGTTAAAGCCCAAACCACGCATATCAACCTTTTTGGTACCATCACCTCCATTGTTAGTCGTTGTACCAAGTTGGTATCCCGTAAATGCAGGAATATCTTTCAAAAATTCATCGATGCCTGTAACACCAGCATTAGTGACATCTTTAGTGTCGAAAGTCGAAATTGCAGAAGCTGAGGAAAACTCATTCCTAGCAATCCTCGACCCTGTGATTGTAATTTCTTCAACTTCGGCTTCATCAAAATCCTGTGCTAGCACAGGCCCAGCAACGGATAAAGGTAGCAGTATAGCCGTACTGGCTAAAAACGTTCGTTTCATAGTCTTACGATAAGACATGTATTTTCTCCCAGAATATCCCTGTTTTATTTCACAGGAATGACCTTAAAAATGTTTTGCTTGTGACACACCAGTGTGCTGCAAAACCTATCGTTGCCATCTCCAAAGCTGATGGAAATGCACAACTTAAGGCAACGCTAAGAGAGTAAAAATTAGCTGTCAAACCCCGAAAAATGCTTTAATTATAATGTGTTATTTTAGCCTCATGCATTAGTTATAAAACCAAACACAACAAAAGTTTATAATCAAATCTTTAGTTATAAAAACTCCCACAAGAGCACCCAAGAACCCCAAACGTTAGGACACTAAGAATATGCTTCAAAAGTTAAGGGCATCTATAGGGATGCAAGCTACTATTCTGGCTTACACATTTTCATATACCTGTTATCGGTTCTTATATTATGATTTTATGGATAAACTTAAGTCTTAAGTTGCATTTATGCATCATAAACTTTGAATAATTTTAATTTTATCTATTTTCAAAAGAATTAATCAAAAGGCATAGACGAATTGCTACTATTTTGTGTGACCTTCGCCATTTCTAAGTGATTCCACAATGGCATACATCCGGTCCTGTCCCCATACCGCGGTTTCACCGCATTTAAGAGTCGGCACACCCCAACACCCAAGACGCAGCATTTCCCGTCTGTTAGTCTCAGCTTCATCGCGCCATACTTGATCCGTCATAGCCTCAAGACCGGTGCGAACTGAAAGTTTGGCAGCTTCCAATATTGATATCATACCATCAACTGTAGAGCCATCGGTACCATTTGCAAAATGGGCTTGTCCATATGCTCGGTAAAAATTCATATCTCGTTCAAGCGTTCTCGCCCAATGCCCTATAGCTAGAGCATTTTCAGCCGAGGGTAGCGGGTCAGCCATGCGTCCGAAAGGAATATTGCTTTGTCGCGCTTCGCGGGCTGTATCACTTATAATATAGCGCATTTTAGTTGGCGGTACTGCCAACCCCCGTTTAACCATAGGCAAAACAGGTTTGATCATAACATTAACGCCCGTATGTTGCTTTAAGTAAGCGCATTGCTCTAATGCCAAATAACTATATGGACTACGCACTGAATGAAAAAACTCAATCGTCTGGTCAGAAGCATCGAAAGGTTCATCGATCACATCATCTATCCACACGCGGCCTAAATCAAAATGGCGTTCATCATCACCAAGCCCCAAAGCATTCAGTCGACTTTCAAGATGATCTAGGCGATCAGTTCCAACATAAAATTCTTCACCATAATAGAGACTTGCACTGGCGTAATGCCCAAGGCGGTAAAGCAGCTTTTCATTATCCCTTAATAATTGGGAATTCTCAATCAAAGCATTGCCACATATAGCCTGTAAACCAACCACATCTCGTTGCCAAAGGGCCGCTCCCACGTCTTCGGCGAGTGAGAAAAAATTTGGATCGTCTTGATGAGCAGCCAAAAAATTATTTGCCATGCGCGCGGATAAGACATCAGGCACGATAGCGCGTGAAGGAAAGCCTAATCCATAAAGCTTGGCCTGCCTAATTGCGTCAAGAATAGTGTAAGCTTCATAGCGCTGGGGGTCTGGGTACATATTAGCCGGCAAGCGCTCAACGACAACAGGTTTTATCTGTATGTAAAAGCGCTCCATTAATTCAGGCAATATCTGAACCATTAACTGGCAGCAAGGGTCATCAGCCCGGTGGAAATAGATCAACTCATGAGGCCGCCCAGATATTTTCCGTCCCATTTCAACACGTTTGCGGATCAACCACTGACGTGATTGACTTGTCATCCACTGGATAACCCGAGATCTAAGTGCGGTTTTTAAATTCATAAGAGCTAATCACTACATTTGACGACATGAAGCTTAGTGCCGTCAACACTCTCCACGGTAACCCGCGACCCCTCAGGCAAATCTTTACCGGTGGCGGACCAAACGGTATCCCCCACTTTAACTCGCCCTTCCCCATTTACAATAGCTGAAGCGAGTACATAATTATTGCCAATCATGGCCGCCCCTTTTCTATTTAGATTAGGAGCTTCTTCTGAAACGTCTGGAGTGTTTTTCATGATATTGCGTCCGATAAAAACCGAAACTATGCTGAGAATAGCAAAAGCCATGCCTTGCACTTCAAAACTAATATCATTCGCAATAGCGACAATGACCCCCGTTGCCAACCCAGCTAAGCCTATCCACAAAAGGAATACACCAGGAACTATCACTTCCCCAATCAAGAGAACAACGCCTATAGCTAACCAAATCCAATCTTGGTTAGCGCTCATCCATGCTGCTATATCAACCATTGCTGTTCCCCTTACGTATTTGGTATACCGCTGCCACTTTTAGAAGGAGCTTTTC
>CBFDBT010000124.1:0-7923 GCA_965603115.1 uncultured Alphaproteobacteria bacterium | reverse complement strand
CCTAAACCGACCTAATCTGACCGTCATCACAAAAGCACTAACCGAAAAGCTGCTTTTCGATGGAAAGAAATGTATTGGAGTTTCCTATCTTGCGGACGGAAAGACCAGAACAGAAATACGTGCTACAAAGGAAGTATTGCTATCAGCCGGTGCCTTTGGTTCTCCACAGATATTAATGCTGTCCGGTGTTGGCCCTGCGGATGAACTTGCAAAGCACAAAATTGAAATGGTCCATGAAATACAGGGTGTGGGCCAAAACCTTCAGGATCATATCGACTATATCATGACCTATAAGACGCCGTCCTCATCGGACACTTTTGGCGTATCGCTGAGAGGCACGTGGAAGGTTTTGAAATCAATATTCGAGTGGCGCAAGCACCGGAGGGGAAAGATAACCTCCCCCTTTGCAGAAGCAGGCGCGTTTTTGAAATCCAATCCATCGATAGAAATCCCCGACATTCAGCTGGTTTTTGTCGGTGCAATTGTAGATGACCATGGCCGCAAAATGCACTTGGGACATGGCTTTAGTTGCCATATTACAGTGCTGCGCCCAGAGTCTTCCGGTACCGTTAAACTGAAAAGTAAAGACCCCAAAGATGCGCCATTGATTGATCCTAATTTTTTGGCCGACAAAAGAGATGTGGATACGATAGTCAAGGGTGCTGAAATTCAACGGGCCATCCTAGAATCTCCAGCACTTGCAGAAGGGCGCGGAGATTTAGTATACCCCGTGCCACCTAATGATAGTGAAGCTCTCCTGGATGACATTCTCAATAGAGCAGACACGCAGTATCACCCCATCGGCACCTGCAAGATGGGTCCTGCCGAAGACAGTATGGCCGTTGTTGACGTCGATCTCAAGGTTCGTGGCCTAGAGGGATTACGGGTAGTCGATGCCTCCATTATGCCTAAACTCGTTAGCGGCAATACCAACGCACCAACTATCATGATTGCCGAAAAAGCCGCTGACCTGATTAGAAAGGGTTAGTAAGACCATGCAGATTACGCATTTTGTACATGCAGCCATAGCACACAGACCAGCGGCCCTCGCCACCGTCTGTGGTGACCGCAAACAAAGCTGGTCCCAGTTTGGACAAAGAATTTCCAAGCTGGCTGGCGCTTTAAAGGCGCTCGGCGCGGCATCGTTTGACCCAATTGCCATTCTTGCCCTCAACAGTGATCGCTACACAGAATATTATTATGGTGCCTGGTGGGGCGGCTTTGTGGTCGTGCCCATGAATACGCGCTGGTCCTCTGTGGAAAATGCCTATTCCCTTAATGATTCCAAAGCAACTATCCTGTTTGTCGATGACGCCTTTTTACCTACAGTACAGGAAATTATAGCACAGACAAATCATGACTTAACGCTCATTTATATGGGCGAACAGAATTGTCCGCAAGGCATGCTGGACTATGACAGCATCATCGAAAATGCTGAAGCGGGTAAGGATGCCGGACATGCCGGAGAGGAACTAGCTGGGATTTATTATACAGGTGGTACGACAGGCTTTCCCAAAGGGGTAATGCTACCGCACAGAGCCATCTGGTATAATGGTTTGGTGGCTGCAAAACATTTCAACTTGCAGGCAGAGGATGGTTATCTCCATGCTGGCCCCATGTTCCATCTGGCAGATGGAGCTGGCGGGAATGGCGCTATCGCCGTTGGTGCAACAAATTATTATCTGCCAGTCTTTACGCCTGAAAAATTGATTGACCTCATCGAAAAGGAAAATATCACCCATTCCCTGCTGGTCCCTACCATGATCCAGATGATGATGCAGAGTCCGTCTTTTGCAACAGAGAAATTCAGTTCCTTGAAGACCCTGATATATGGCGCATCCCCCATGCCCAAAGGCGTATTGATAGAGGCACTTAAGAAGCTGCCTCATGCTGACTTTATTCAGGGCTACGGCCAGACAGAAATGGCACCACTCTTAACAACACTGGGTCACAAAGAGCATGTTATCGATGGCAAAAGGCTGTCTTCTGCAGGCTCTCCTGTTTCAGGGACCATGCTACGTCTTGTAGACGAGGAAGGCGACGACGTTGCCCGCGGCGAGGTTGGCGAGATTGTCGCCTACGGTCCTGGCACTATGCTTGGTTATCTGAATAAACAGGAAGAAACAGCCGCAACTCTTGTAAATGGTGGTGTTTATACTGGCGACGGTGCTTATATGGACGATGATGGATTTGTTTTTATCGTCGACCGCGTGAAAGACATGATTGTCTCAGGTGGCGAGAATGTTTTCTCTGCCGAGGTTGAGAATGCCATCTCCCTACATCCCGCTGTAACGGCTGTGGCTGTCATTGGCATCCCTCATGAAAAATGGGGTGAGGCTGTACATGCCATCGTCATCGTCAAAGACGGTGAGATGGTCACAAGCGAAGAAATCAAAGAATATTGCAAGGGGCAGATTGCGGGTTACAAATGCCCCGTTTCCATTAATTTTCGCACTGAACCATTCCCCTTATCTGGTGCTGGAAAAGTCCTCAAGCGTGAGTTGCGTGCTCCATTTTGGAAAAGCAATTCACGGAATGTCGGCTGATATCTGCAAGACTGCCATTCGGCAAAAATCAAAAAGGACAAACGAGATGATTAAAAGCACACGTACAACATCAGTCGCTGTTAGTGTCTTGTTATCAGCATTTTACATCAACAATGCTCACGCTCAAGATACCCGTCTTTATTGGGGTGATACCCATCTTCACACCTCCTTTTCGCTGGACGCCTATACGCTTGGAAACCGCACGGCGACACCCGATACAGCCTACCGCTTTGCTAAAGGATTGCCCGTTGTGCACCCTGGACATAAGGCCCGCGTGCGTATTGATCGCCCGCTTGATTTTCTGGCCGTGACAGACCATGCAGAATATATGGGAATTATCCCTGAACTGGACAGCGGCAATGAGGAATTGCTAGCGACGGAATTGGGCAAGCAATATTACAAGCTGCTGAAAGGCAACAAAGTTAACGAGATGTTTCTCGACATGGTCGATAAAGCAAGCGGAGACCCCAAGGCCCTTGCTCCTCTTGACAGCGTATCGCTGCGTAAAAATGTCTGGAGCCGTATAGTTGATACAGCCGACGCCCATTATGAGCCCGGAAAATTCACAACCTTCGTCGGGTGGGAATGGTCGGCCATGCCGAATGCCGCTAACCTACACAGAATTATTTTCAGCCCAGATGGTGGAGACAAGGCAAAAAGCTATCTGCCTTTTTCCTTGTTTGACTCTCAAAAGCCCCGAGACCTCTGGAAGTGGATGGCAAAGACTGCCAAAGAAAATGATACAGACTTTATCGCTATCGGCCACAATATGAATTTATCTCTTGGGCGTTTTTTCCCGGAAGTAGATGAAAGCGGCAAGCCTGTCGACTTAGCGTATGCCCGCGCGAGAGAGCGATGGGAGCCGGTAGAAGAGGTTACCCAATTTAAAGGCGATAGTGAAACCCACCCAATCTTGTCACCAACTGATGAATATGCTGATTTTGAAACATATAAGCATCTTTTAGGGACGAGTCAGCACGGGAAAAATGGCCCCAGCAACAAAGCCATTGTCAGTGAGGGCAGCTTCATGCGAAGTGGGTTACGCCGGGGGCTTGAACTGGAGCAAAAGATTGGCCAAAATCCATACAAATTCGGCGCCATCGGGGCCTCTGACAGCCACACAGCTCTTTCGAGCGTTGAAGAAACGAATTTCCTTGGCAAATATGCAAGTGACTCAACCCCTGAATCAAAAAGCCAGGCCACGACACCCGGTTCCGTCGGGTGGGATGCTTCCGCCCAAGGACTAGCGGCTGTTTGGGCAACAGGCAATAGTCGGGAGGAGATTGCAGCCGCTTTCCAGCGTAAGGAAGTTTATGCAACTACTGGGCCTCGGATCACTTTGCGAGTATTTGGCGGATGGGAATTCAGTAAATCGGATATAAAAGAACATGACCTAGCGGCCATTGGCTACAGGAAGGGCGTGCCCATGGGTGGAGATCTTCTGAATGCTCCAAAAGGTGGAGTGCTTCACCTGCTTATACAGGCGATTCAGGACCCAATGAGCGCAAAATTACAACGTGTTCAGGTTATTAAGGGATGGGTGGATGCTGGAGGAAAGTCCCATGAAAAGATTTTTGATGCCATGGTAGCTGACAATCTGAAAGGAGACGAAAGCATTGACCTCAATACTGGCAAGCCCACCTATGATGTTGGTGCAGTGGAACTGGCAACTGTCTGGACGGATCCCGAATTCAATGCCGACCTAAATGCTTTTTATTATGTGCGGGTAATGGAGATGCCTACAGCCCGCCATACATTATTTGATACTATTGCCATGAAGCAGGACCCCGCAGTATCTGGACATGATGCCGTTATTCAGGAACGAGCCTATTCTACTCCCATCTGGTACAGTGCAAAATAAAAGGAGCGCCAGAAGATGAGGGCCTTGAGCACGCGAATATTGCAGGAGCCGATCTTATATTTCATCCTGATCGGCGCTCTTTTGTACAGTCTTTTCGCAGACCTATCTGAGGGGACTACAGGGCAAGAAGACAGAGCAATCTTGGTGAACCGGTCAACTTTGCTGGAATTTGTCCAATATCGGATGAAAATGTTCGAGCCGACTGCAGCCGCTGCCTATCTGGATGGGCTTGACGAAAAGGGTCGTAAGGAATTATCAGCATCCTATATTGAGGAAGAGGCCTTGTTTCGACAGGCCCTGCAGCTGGGTTTGGACAATAATGACTATGTCATCAAGCGCCGGATTGTCCAGAAGATGGAATTTATTCTGGACGCAACGGCAGGACCTGCACTAAAGATTGAGCCGGGAGAGCTCGACGGCTTCTTTCTACTACATCAATCAGACTATAGTGTCCCTGCGCAAGTAAGTTTCAGCCATGTCTTCGTCATGGACCAAGATAAGCTGGAAACCCTGAGTAGTGAACTGGTTGGCAAGACTGACCGGTCTGCCAGCGAGCATAGGGGAGACCGTTTCCCTTGGGGTAATAATTTTTCAGAGGTAACCGCCGTTATGCTGACACCTCGGTTCGGCGAAGAGATGGTAGAGCGGATATTTTCGGCGCGTACCGCCCTTGAACAATGGCAAGGGCCGCTTAGATCCAGTCAGGGTTGGCATTATCTGTATATAACAGCGCGCAGCGAAAGTCATTTGCCGGACCTTGCTGAAATACGACCAGTGGTGGAATTTGATTATCGTGATTATTTAAAAGAAAAATTACACAGTGAAGCCGTCGATCAACTGATCACTTCCTTTACGGTGCGCCACGAAAGCCTGACAGATGAGTAAGAAGGGCTTCCTGTGGGGTCTTCTCCTTGCTTGTATGGTCATAATTGGCCAGCAGCCTGCTGTGGGGCATGAGGGGCGGCCCCTGTTAGTCTCCATTTCCGAACAGGGTTCAGGAAACTTCTATGTCAGTTGGAGTGCGCCTTTGACGGCAACAAGGGGGAATTTTCCTAAAATAACCCTAACTGGCTGCAGAGAAGGCACTGGTAGCAACCGCTTTGCTACTGCATCTGCTCGAAGCGCAGCAGCAGCTTTTATATGCCCTGATCAGCTGGATAACCCTGAAGTTTTCATAACCTACCCTCTCGCCAATCCGTCTCTCGCCACGCTTATACAAATGAATGGGATAAATGGTGAGAAGCACAGTTGGCTTTTATCCCCTGAAGTTATTAACTTTCAAGTGCCAAAAAATATAAAATCCGGAGAGATATCCCTGCGCTATTTTTGGCTCGGCCTAGATCATATTTTATCGGGTCCGGATCATCTGCTTTTTATACTTTGCCTGATTGTCATCGCTCGCAAACCTGCACGGATGTTCGCCTGTATTACTGGCTTTACATTGGCCCACTCTATCACAATGGTCCTTATTGTTTTTTCGGTCTTAACCGTTCCTTCCCTGTTCGTGGAATTAATGATCGTCCTCTCTATTCTGTTGCTTGCCCGGGAACTGCTGGCCAAACAGAAAGAGACCTTGTCCTGGCGCTTTCCGGCTCTTGTTTCCGTCTTCTTTGGCCTGCTTCATGGGATGGGATTTGCCTCCGGTCTGATGGAAATAGGATTGCCACAGACAGACATACCTCTTGCGCTGCTTTTCTTCAATATTGGCGTGGAAGCGGGGCAACTTGGTTTTGTATCCATAATGGTCGGTTTGTATTTTCTGTTCAACATATCAGCAAAAAATTATCTAGGAGAGAAATACAGCTCGAAAAACCCATCGGCATTATCGCTGGATGCACATCCAGCTTCTGGCTTTTCGAGAGGCTGCATCAATGGATGTAACAATGAATCAGGGTATATTTCTGGCCAACTAATAATTTGTGATGGTGGGCTAATTATCTAACCCACCCCAATATTTAAATTAAAGGAAACTGCAATGTTTAAAGATGCCCCTTGGATGAATGAAGAATTATCCATTTTCAGTGATTCAGTCGCTAAATTTTTTGCCGCTGAATTAGAGCCTAATAGCGAGCGTTACCAAGACCAACAACTGGTTGACCGTGCCTTTTGGGAGAAAGCTGGCGAAAATGGTATTCTAATGACTTCCATACCGGAAGAATATGGAGGTATCGGTGGAAATCTTAGCCATGAGGCTGTTATATTTGCAGAGCTAGGATATACGGGTGATATGAGCTTTGGCTTATTTGTTCACAACATTGCTATTCATTACATCCTTGCTTTTGGCACCGAAGAACAAAAACAACGTTGGCTTCCGCGCTTGGCAACAGGGGAGTTGATTGGCGGCATCGCAATGACCGAACCGGGCACAGGGTCTGACCTGCAAGCCATTCGCACAACTGCTGTTAAGGATGGTGGTGAATATGTGATCAACGGCTCTAAAACTTTTATTTCAAATGGTCAAATTGGCAATTTTTTTATCATTGTTACCAAAACTGATCCCAAAGCTGGTGCAAAAGGCGTTTCCTTAATTGGGATTGAAGCGGATGACCTAGAGGGTTTTCGTCGCGGGACCAATCTTGAAAAAATTGGGATGAAAGGGCAGGACACATCTGAGTTGTTTTTTGAAGATGTTCGTGCACCTGTTGCCAACCTAATGGGTGGAACTGAGGGTCAAGGCTTTGGTCAATTGATGAACCAATTGATGTGGGAACGGCTAATGCTTGGTATTATCGCCGTTGGCGCAAGCACACGTGCTATTGAAGAAACAGTTACCTACACCACTGACCGCAAAGCCTTTGGTCAATCTATTATGGACTTTCAAAATACCCGTTTTAAACTAGCTGAATGCAAGACTAAGCTAGAAGTAATGAAAGCCTTTATGGAAAAATGTGTGGGCAAAATTCTAAGAGGTGAATTAACAGCCGCTGATGCATCTATAGCAAAACTTTTCGGTTCTGAAACACAAGGTCAAATCATGGATGAATGCCTGCAGCTTCATGGTGGGTATGGCTATATGAAAGAATACCTCATCGCCCGCATGTATGCCGACAGCCGGGTCCAACGCATCTATGGTGGCACATCTGAGATTATGAAAGAGGTGATTTCAAGGTCATTGTGTCAATGAGCATTTAAAACTGACCCCCTATTGGCATTTAAAAGTGACCCACCAAATCCATTGTTAAAGCAGGCCATTTTCCGATCAATCTTATGCATTTCGAGCCATTAAAGGTGGTGCAAAAGTAGGCCAGTGTGCTTGGCACATGTTTTAACAGGGTGGGGCATGCCCCACCCTGTTAAAATGGCTTTTGTAAATTGGTGTAGAGAAGCTATTCAGGTGGCGGGTTTTCCTGCCGCCTTTTGCTCTGAGCAAAGCGGAAGGAGCTGTTGCCGGTCTCAATGATCGAACAATGATGGGTCACCCTGTCGAGCAGTGCGGTGGTCATCTTGGCGTCACCGAACACGGATAGGCGACGATAAAAGCTTTGCGGCTGTGGCTCAGCCTAAAGTGCGCCACCT
>CBFDBT010000123.1:0-7989 GCA_965603115.1 uncultured Alphaproteobacteria bacterium | reverse complement strand
GATGTAGATATTAACCATGCTCAGAAACGGGTGGTAAAGCTATTGTTAAATCTAGCGATGATATCGGCAGATGCATTGATTCGCGGAGGCACTTGTGCAGTGCATTTAAGAGAAGAAAAAGAGAAATATAATATAAAAGTAACTGCTAAAGGCCAAAGGTTACTGCTTGTTGATAATGTTAGGCAAGGCCTTACTGATGAACTTAGTGTAGAGGAGATAGATCCTCGCACAGCCCCAGCTTTCCTCGCATGTGAGGTGGCTAAATCGCTTGGAGCAAATATTAAAATTGATGAATCAATTGATGGTGAAATTTGTTTTTTAACGGACGTCAGTATTAAAATTGCTAGTGATTAAGTAATTGTTTGAAATTTTTACATGTTTTTAACTCTTTTATACCACTGTGGCCTAGTAAAGTTTTCAGCGTATGACGCGTTGGGTTGTTTTGTTTGGGTTTTTAAGACAAATAAGGGCGGTTCAAAATGGATGATTTATTAAATGAGTTTTTAACAGAAACATCAGAAAGTATTGATGTTGTTGACGTTGAGTTGGTGAAACTCGAGCAAGATCCCAATAATAAGGAAGTCTTGGATAATATTTTTAGGCTTGTTCACACAATTAAAGGCACATGTGGCTTTTTGGGTCTTCCTCGACTTGAGTCTGTTGCTCATGCCTCTGAAAATGTTCTTGGAAAATACAGAGACGGTGAACTTATGGTCACTGAAGATTCTGTAACTGTTATTTTAGAAAGCCTCGATAGAATTAAGGAAATTCTAGCTGGGTTAGAACAAACAGAAGCCGAACCTGATGGTGATGATAGTGATCTCATTGCTGTACTTGACGATATTGCGGCGGGTAAAGCTTCATCTTCCTCAGCAGCCGAACCCACACCTGCCCCTGTAGACGATACTGTAGAAGGCGAGATTGTTGATAACACCCTCGGTCGTTCTCTCAAGCCTGGCGAAGTGAGTAGTGAGGAATTAGAGGCAGCCTTTGCAAATGCCCCTGGTCCAGAAGCTGAATCTGAGGAGGCGCCTGAAGCTGACATCGCAACACCTGCAGTTATGAGTAGTGATAGCACTTTGTTTGAGCGTGTCGGTGGCGAAGATACAATTTCGGTAAGTGCGCACTTGCTTGCCAACAGGCTCGAAAAGGATGCTGCGGTCAAGGAGTTCTTCGCCAATGTTTCTACTGAAGCACGCAAAGCTAAATTGGTTGGTCTTTTTGCATCGCTCTTTCAAGACAAAATGGATGCGGCCACTGAAATTGCTGCGTCACTAATAACAGTGAGTGGCTTTAAATCAAATCATTTCGACCACCTTGAATCTCTTCTAAGAGAGGTATTGCTTGAATGTCAGGTTGATGGTGATACTTGCGACGAAGCAGCGATGACGTTTGAGTTGGTCCGTGATAGCGTGATCCAGGGCTCAGATGACTCAGGGAAGAAAACTGAGAAAAATATTGAAGTGGCTCAGAAGACGGGTGAGGAAGTTAAGCGCGCTAGCCAATCCATTCGTGTGTCGGTTGATCTTTTAGAAGATCTAATGACGATGGTGTCAGAGCTAGTATTGACCCGCAATCAATTGATGCAGATGGTGCGTGACATTGATGAAAGCGAATTCGCAGTCCCTATTCAGCGTCTTTCCCAATGTACAACAGAGTTGCAAGAGGGTGTTATGAAAACCCGCATGCAGCCGATTGGTAATGCTTGGGCCAAGCTTCCCCGCATCGTTCGCGACTTAAGTATTGACCTCGACAAGAAAATTAACCTTGAGATGAAGGGTGCCGATACCGAGCTGGATCGTCAGGTTCTTGAATTAATTAAAGATCCGCTCACGCACATGGTTAGAAATTCAGCTGACCATGGTGTTGAACTTCCAGCCACGCGTTTGGCCAATGGCAAGCCAGAGCAAGGCACAATTTTATTGAACGCTTACCATGAGGGCGGCCATATTATCATTCAAATTACGGATGATGGTGCGGGTATACCAGTTGAAAAACTAAAAGTTAAAATCCTAGAAAAAGAACTTGCGACAGAAGAAGAAATTGCTGAAATGACGGATGCTCAGATTCAGAAATTCATCTTCCATGCAGGGTTTTCGATGGCTGCTAAAGTTACCAACGTTTCAGGACGAGGTGTTGGAATGGATGTTGTGCGCTCCAATATTGAAAAAATTGGCGGTACGATTGACATGACGTCTGTTGAGGGGGAAGGATCAACCTTCCTCATTAAAATTCCTCTCACCTTGGCTATTGTTTCTGCTCTTATCGTTGGTGCTTCTGGTGAAAGATTTGCTGTCCCACAGATTAGTGTGCTTGAACTTGTACGAGCAAGTGAAGACTCAGAGCACAAAATTGAGAAAATTAAGGACACACCGGTTCTGCGTCTTCGTAACAGCTTGCTACCCCTTGTCTATATTAATGATGTTCTTGGGTTCAGCACGACGCCTGAACCAGTTAAGCTTATTGAAGCCGAAGGAGCTGAGCAAGCTGGTGACGTAACTGAGGCCGCATCAAATAATAACCAAAATGATGACTTTATCGTTGTCGTACAAGTTGGTAACTTCACTTTTGGAATGGTTGTTGATCAAGTCTTCGATACTGAAGAGATTGTGGTCAAACCTGTCGCCCCTATATTGAAGCATCTGGATATATTCTCTGGGAATACAATTTTAGGTGATGGCTCAGTGATCATGATCCTTGACCCGAACGGTGTGGCTTCTACGGCTAATACTGGTGCGAGTGAGCATGAATCCTCTGGTGCTGAAGAAATACATGCAGCAGAATCCAAAGTGATCGATGACCACGAGAGTATGTTGATGTTCATCGCTGGGTCAAAGAATCCTAAGGCCGTGCCACTCTCTCTTGTAGCGCGATTGGAAGATATTCCAGTTGAGGATATCGAAGATTCAGACGGACGGCTTGTTGTTCAGTATCGCGGTGCATTAATGCCAATTGTACTGGCTAATGAAGATATGAAGCTCGTCAAGGAAGGTCGCCAACAAATTTTGGTCTTTACGGATAGAGAATATACCATGGGGCTCGCCGTCGACGAAATCCTTGATATCGTAGAAGAGCGGCTCGATATTAAACTGGCTTCAGAAACTGAAGGTGTTGTTGGATCTGCTGTCATTAATGAAAAGGCTAGCGAGGTTATCGATGTTGCCTACTTCCTTGGGCAGGCATTTGATGATTGGTTAATGAGTCGTGATACTTCCATGGATGAAGACCCATCGGGTACGCATAACATTCTTTTAATTGATGATAGTGACTTTTTCAGAAATATGTTGAAGCCACTCTTGACGGTTGCTGGTTATAGCGTGCGTGCGGTCAGTGATGCTAGTCAAGCAATTGCATTGCGTGATGAAGGTGTTCTATTTGATCTGATTGTATCTGATATTGAAATGCCTGATATGACTGGATTTGAATTTGCCCAAGACGTAAAGGCTGGCGGTTTGTGGAAAAATACACCATTGATTGCCTTATCTGCTCTAGCTGGAGAAAAAGATATCGCCAAGGGTCATTCAGTAGGTTTTGATGATTATGTCGCTAAATTTGATCGTGAATCTCTTTTAAGGGCTATGCAACAACAACTGAATATTAAAGGAGACGCAGCATGAATGATTTAGTTCCTCGTCAGGATACCAGCTTGGTTGCTCAAGTTGAGGATACGCAAGAATTTGTTACTATTCGCTTAGATGCTCAGCTTTTGGGTATTCCAGTTCTTGCTGTGCACGATGTTTTAAATCAGCAGCAAATAACTGCTGTGCCTAAGGCCCAAGAATGGGTATCTGGGGTGTTAAATCTAAGAGGTCGTATTGTTACGGCAATAGATTTGCGTAAGCGAATGGGTATTTCTCCTCGTGATGAAGGAGAAAAAAGTATGAGTGTTGTTGTAGAACACAAAGAAGAGCCCTATAGTCTTCAAATTGATAGTGTTGGTGATGTGATGGCCCTTAAAACGGTGGACTTTGAAAAAAATCCGATCACACTAGATCAACAATGGCGCGGTGTTAGTAAAGGCATTTATCGTCTCGACAAAGAATTGTTGGTGATATTAGATGTTGATAAGCTGTTGGATTTTGAGCATCAAACAAATGCTGCTTAATTGAAAGCAGACGTGGTATAGTTTATAAAAGAGATTAACGGGGAGACACCTGAGATGAAATCTTGTCTTGTTGTCGATGATTCTAAGGTTATCAGAAAAGTCGCGCGACGAATTCTTGAGGAATTAAGCTTTTCTATTGATGAGGCTGCAGACGGCCAACAGGCATTGGATTCGTGTGATAGATCTTTGCCAGATGTGGTTTTGCTGGACTGGAATATGCCAGTACTTGACGGGCTTGAGTTTTTAAAAGCACTTCGTTCTCGTGAGCTTGCCAAGCAGCCAATTGTTGTGTTTTGCACAACAGAAAACGATATGGCTCATATTCGATTGGCTATGGAGGCCGGTGCGGATGAGTATATTATGAAGCCATTTGATCGTGAGATCATTGAAGCAAAGTTTATTCAAGTCGGCCTTATCTAATTAGGATATAATGTGAACTCGCCATTACAAAAAGATAAAACCCACCAGGCACATGGAAACCCTTATCGCGTTATGGTGGTGGATGACAGTGCTATAATACGTGGGTTTATATGTCGGTATCTACAAGAAGATCCGCAGATAGAAGTCGTTACGACTGCTATTAATGGCAAAGTGGCTCTCAGACAACTTGAAAAACATGAAATTGAAGTGGTTGTCCTTGATATAGAGATGCCCGTAATGGATGGTCTGACGGCTTTGCCCAAGATGATTGAGTTTGATAAAGATCTGCAAGTGGTCATGGCATCTACTTTGACCTTAAAAAACGCAGAGGTTAGCCTGACAGCTCTGGGTAAAGGCGCTGTGGATTATGTTCCAAAACCAGAAACGGCGAGGTCGGTGAATGCGAGTATTGATTTCCGTCGTGAAATTGTTGAAAAAGTAAAAGCTTGGGGCGGTGTTCGTCGTAAAGCCCTTAGTCAGCCATTACCTTCAATCGATAAAACTGACAGCAGCACGGCAACAAGATTTAAGCGTCCTTCGGATGGGGCATCTGGTGATACTAAAGATAAATCAGGCTTTATCACTGCCCGTCGTCCTGCGCCTGTGGTGACAGCATCACCACGCGGTCGGACACAGGAGTCATCTCGAGAAGTTATCGACCGTAAAAAACCAATTGTACTAAGAAAAGGGGCTACTGTTACTCCCGAAGTGCTTGCTGTTGGATCGTCTACAGGGGGGCCACAAGCACTCATGGCATTTTTCAAAGCTCTCGACGGGAAAGTCAAGGTACCAATTGTTGTAGTTCAGCATATGCCTAAGACATTCACCGCCATTTTGGCGCAGCATATAGCCACCGCAACTAACTTTGTAGCGGCTGAAGGTGCTGATGGAGAGACCCTTAAGCCCGGTCATATTTATGTGGCGCCGGGGGATCATCATATGGTTTGTGAAGCTAAAGAAGATAAAATAATTGTTAGATTAAACCAAGATCCGCCAGAAAATTATTGTAGACCATCTGTTGATCCTTTATTTAGAAGCTTGACGAGCATTTTTAAGAATAAAGTTTTAGCTGTAGTTTTAACGGGCATGGGTCATGACGGTCTGAAGGGATCTCGAGATTTGGTCCGAGAAGGGGCTACTATTTTGGCACAAGATGAGGATTCTAGCGTTGTTTGGGGAATGCCTGGAGCTGTTGCATCAGCGGGATTATGCAGTGAAGTTTTACCACTAGAAAAAATAGGTGATGCAGTTGCTCGCCGCTTAGCAGGAGGCTTTGCATGAAGCCTGAAGATTTTGATTTTTTAAGCGCCTTACTAAAAGAGCGCTCAGGGTTGATGTTGACACCAGACAAGATTTATTTGCTGGAAAGCCGACTAACGCCAATTGCCCGCAAACAAGGCTTTGAAAACCTGGATGGTCTAGTGCAAAAACTGCGTGTCAGCCGTACTGGCGCTCTGTCTGAGAGTGTTACTGAAGCTATGACGACTAACGAGTCTTTTTTCTTCCGTGATAATACGCCTTTTGATCTGTTTAAAACTTATGTTTTACCGGTTATGAAAACCAATCGTGCAAGCACCAAAAAATTACGTATTTGGTGTGCAGCGGCGTCTACGGGACAAGAACCATACTCTCTAGCTATCGTTCTTAAAGAACTGGCATCGCAATGGGCTGGATGGAATATTGAAATTATAGGCACGGATATTTCTGAGGAGGTATTGCAAAAGGCCCAACAGGGGCTCTACTCCCAGTTTGAGGTGCAGCGCGGCTTGCCAATTCAATTATTGATGAAATATTTTACCCAAGAAGGCGATCTGTGGAGAATTTCCCCTGAAATTCGTTCAATGGTAAAATATAAGCCATTTAATTTACTCGATTCATTTCAGCCACTTGGTTCATTTGATGTTATATTTTGTCGAAATGTTTTGATATATTTTGATCAGCCAACTAAGGCGGGTGTGTTAGAGCGTATGCGTCGTCAAGTGGCGGATGATGGCACATTGTTTTTGGGAGCTGCAGAAACAGTATTGGGGATTACCGATAAATTTAAACCTGTTCGTGGACAGCGTGGTATGTATCAGCCATCATAAATTCGATAGATAGATAAAAAATAGCGGTCATTGACCGCTATTTTTTTAGGTTAGTTTGTTGTTTTAGTCTAACTAGCTGCTGCTTTATCAATGGCGACTTCATTTGGATCGCTCAGCACATATCCACGGCCCCAAACAGTTTCAATATAGTTATCACCATCAGTCGCTTTTGCTAACTTCTTACGGAGTTTGCAGATAAAAACGTCAATAATTTTTAATTCTGGCTCATCAATGCCACCATAAAGGTGATTGAGAAACATTTCCTTAGTAAGCGTTGTGCCTTTGCGGAGGGATAACAATTCTAGCATCGCATACTCTTTGCCAGTTAAATGAACGCGGTTTTTGTTAACATCAACGGTTTTACTGTCGAGATTTACCGAAATTTTGCCAGTGTGAATAACAGATTGTGAGTGACCTTTTGAACGTCTAATAATTGCATGAATGCGAGCGACAAGTTCTTCCTTATGAAAAGGCTTCGTTAGATAATCATCAGCGCCAAACCCAAGACCTTTGACCTTGGTTTCCATTTCTATGATGCCTGAGAGTATTAAGATTGGGGTGTCGATTTTAGCTGTGCGAAGTTGTCTTAGAACATCGTAGCCATGCATGTCAGGGAGATTGAGGTCTAGTAAGATGATGTCATAATCATATAGTTTGCCTAGATCCAAGCCCTCTTCACCAAGGTCAGTGCTGTAGACGTTGAAGCCTTCAGAATTAAGCATTAATTCTATGCTTCTTGTAAGAGTGCTATCATCCTCGATTAGAAGTACGCGCATGCACTATCTCCCTATGGAATGCGTTGGTTTGTAATATCAAGCCTTTGGTAGTAAAAATTAGATATTTTGATCTAATAAAGCCTCATACCTTTGCAGAAGGTTAACAAAGGTTAACAAAACAGGTCAAGTGTTAACTATTATCATATTCTTTTATGATATTTAGAAGTCTTACTTTTATTGAGTTATGTTAAAACTGTAAAATTGCTATATTATGTTAATAAATGTGCTGTAATGATAAATATGGCAGAAATCTGCTATAGTTAACGAGGAGATTTTGATGGATAGCTTGCTACAAGAAGTTGGAAGATTGCAATCTGAAAGGCGATTTGGTCGTGTTTCAGGTGTGCAAGGACTGCTTGTAGAGATTGTTGGCATGATGGAATTTTTGTCTATTGGCACCCGACTCACTATCCAAACACGATCTAGTCTAGATGTAAAATGTGAAATCGTCGGTTTTAAAGACGGAAAAGCTCTGGCAATGCCCTATGATAATCTTGATGGCGTTGGTATCGGCTGTAAGGCTTATTTCTTGGAAAATGAGCCTGTTGTTTATCCATCAGATGCATGGCTTGGTCGCGTTGTGAATGCCCTCGGCGAACCT
>CBFDBT010000122.1:0-8033 GCA_965603115.1 uncultured Alphaproteobacteria bacterium | reverse complement strand
AACCCCAAGAAGAAGCATCGCTATACCTAAAAGTAATGGGGATGTTTCAAATATCAATTGGCGAAGAGACGTTATGTCATCTCCTGATGCATCAACTTGATCAGACATAAATCAACACTCCCACTTTTTAAGTTTCTAAACCTTTACATAGCATGACAATATAAATTTATTTAGGCCATTATGACCACATAAAATTTATAAATCTTGCAGTATGTGTAAAAAAGTGATTTTGAGTTTTATATAAGGCGCTCAACAGAAAAGATCCCACAAATTAATCATCGTCCGCTTTGGGTCACTAGCAGTCATAATAGGTAAGCTAAATATATTGATGATTGGGCCGCCCGCAGCACTCGTGAGGGTACCAATCAAAAGCGGCTTAATAATCCACTCTCATAAAATATAGACCCTCAGGTGGCGCATTAAACCCAAGCGTGTTGCGATCCTTGGCATCAAGAGCGTTCTGTAAGTCTTGCATGGTCCAGCGTCCGGCGCCCACCATTTTCAGGCAGCCGGTGATCGAGCGTATTTGGTGGTGGAGGAAGCTTCTGGCGCTTGCGTGAATTGATATTATATCGCCATTCTGTTCTACGGTGAGCGAATCCATAGTTTTTATAGGGCTTTTTGATTGGCAGTGCACAGAGCGAAAAGTGGTAAAGTCATGGGTGCCTACAAGCATTTGCGCGGCCTTATGCATCAATTTAGCGTCGATGGGGTGATAAACGTGCCACTGCAGGCCTTTCGAGTAGGTTGGGTCCGCATGGCGATTTAAGATGTGATAGGTATAATGCCGCTGTACCGCGCTAAAGCGGGCATGAAAGTCTGGAGCAACCTCTTCAATATCTAATATAGAAATAGGCAAATGATTGAGGTGAAAGTTTAGCGCGGCCATAATTTTTAAGGTTGGCATCTCTTTTCCGAGATCAAAATGCGCCACCTGACCGCTGGCATGCACGCCGGCATCGGTGCGCCCAGAGCCAGTGACCTTTACTGTTTCGCCTGAAAATTTTGGGAAGGCCATTTCAATCGCTTGTTGAACGCCAAGGCCATTTGTCTGTTTCTGCCAGCCGACGAAGGGACGACCATCATATTCTATTATGATTTTATAGCGTTTACTCATGCGCCGAACATACTTGCTTTGACAATATCTATTCCACGCAAAAAATCTTGCCTGTCCATTGCACCTTTACCCGCCTTTTGCGCCCGCTCAATCCGGTAAGCTCCCGTGCCACATGCGACGAGCAGTTGATCATCAAGCAGCGTGCCGGGCGCGCTATTTCCTTCTTCAAGGCTTCCCGCTAAAATTTTGATACGTTCACCACCATACAGAGTGTAGGCACCGGGGAAAGGGCAGAGCCCACGCACCTGACGGTCAATGTCCGTTGCAGGCCTTGACCAGTCAATCAGGGCTTCCGCCTTATCGATTTTTTTTGCGTAGGTGACGCCGTCCAAGCTTTGTTCTTGTGGGATTAAAGACCCGTCGCAGAAGCCAAGCAGCGCATCATTAATCATTTCAGCGCCCATGTTTGCGAGTTGGTCATGCAGGTCCGCGGTGGTTGACGTGTTGGTTATATCTATTGACTTACGAGCAATCACGGGACCTGTATCAAGCCCTATATCCATCTTCATAATGCAGATGCCGGTCTCTTTGTCTCCGGCCATAATAGCGCGGTGAATGGGGGCCGCACCGCGCCAGCGGGGAAGCAGGCTGGCATGCACATTGACGCAGCCGTACTTTGGTGCGTCGAGAATAGCCTGGGGTAGAATTTGTCCATAAGCCACGACCACAGCCACATCAAGATCAAGGGCTTTAAAGGTTGCTATTTCATCTTCTGATTTAAAGTTTTCAGGCGTGTGCACTTCAATATTTGAGGCAGCAGCGAGTGCGTGCACCGGGCTGTTTTTTAATTTTTTACCGCGACCAGAGCGCGCAGGTGGCTGCGAGTATACTGCCACAACATTAAAGCCTGCCTCGATTAGCGCTTTGAGGGTAGGCACCGCAAAGTCGGGGGTGCCCATAAAAGCGACCCGTAACTGGCGTGCGGCCCCTGTCATTATAATGCCCTTGATTCTTTGGAGAGTTTTCTAACTTTTTTGACGATCATATCGCGTTTTAGTCGAGAAATATGATCGATGAAAACTACACCATTGAGATGGTCAATTTCGTGCTGAACACAGGTAGCGTAAAGCTCGGTCATTTCGTCTTCAACCGCGTTGCCATCGTAATCAAGATATTTCACTTTTATATCGCGCGGACGCTCAACATCAGCATATTGGTCAGGTACTGACAAGCAGCCCTCGTTATAGACATTCATCTCTTCAGAGGCCCAAAGCACTTCAGGATTGACCATATATAAAGGTTGAGGGTCCTCATCATCGCCTTTAAGGTCTAATACCAGCACGCGCTTGGCAACGCCAACCTGAATGGCCGCGAGCCCAATGCCGGGAGCGGCATACATAGTTTCCAGCATATCATCCATTAGCTTGCGCAAATCATCATCAACCACATCTACTGGTTTGGAAACGGTTTTAAGCCGTGGATCAGGAATTGTTATAATATCAAGAATACTCATAAAATTATTAAGGCCTTTGCAAGTTACTCATTAAGCTTTAGGTAAGATGGTGAGGGTCTTTCGTCAAGTAAAGACGTTAAGCTAGAGGGTGAAAAACATGGAAAGTTGGATTATAGGCGTAATTGGGGCTGTGGCTGGCTTGGTACTTGCCTTGTTTGCTATGAAGTTTTTTAGTCCTAAGGGCGGCCATAACGCGATAGATTCCCACTCTGAGCAATTAAAAGCGTCACAAGCCGAGCTTGCTGGGCGCTTGGCACAACTGAGTGAAGATAGCCGAAAATCACAGGCTGAACTTACCAAGGCGCTATCGGACCGCATGGATGCCATGACCCACCGCATGGGCGATAATTTAAAAAATAGTGCAGAGTCGGCGGCTAAAAGCTTTGGCGAGATTAAAACCCGCCTCAAAGTGATCGACGAAGCACAGGATAACATTAAAAAACTTGGCGGTGACATTGTTGGCTTGCAGGATATTTTATCCAATAAGCAGGAGCGCGGTTATTTTGGCGAAACGCAAATGGAAGATTTGGTGCGCAACACTTTGCCGCCCAATGCCTATGAATTTCAGGCAACGCTCAGTAACGGTAAGCGACCGGACTGTTTGATTAAACTACCTGACCCGCACCTTGATATTGTGCTTGATTGTAAATTTCCGCTCGAAGGCTATAAGGCGTTCATCAGCGCAGAGGATAATGAGCGGGCAGCTTACAGAAAGGCTTTTGCTGTGGATGTGCTAAAGCATGTGCAGGCCATTGCCGAGAAATATATAATCCCTGGCGAAACGTCGGATCAGGCGATGATGTTTTTGCCTTCGGAAGCGGTTTACGCCGAGCTGCACGCTAACTTTCCCGATATTATCGAAAAGTCCCACAAATCCCGCGTATGGATTGTTAGCCCGACAACCCTAATGGCGACACTTCATACCGCCCGTGCGGTGCTTAAAGACGCCGCCATGCAAGAGCAGGCAGGTCTCATTCAGGCTGAAGTTGGCAAAATGCTCGAAGACGTTCTCAGGCTTGATGATCGTGTTGGCAAGCTCGCCGTCCATTTTGAACAGGCGGAAAAAGATATCAAACTGATCCAGACCTCAACTGGCAAAGTTACAAAACGCGCCACCGCCATCACCGAAGTGGAGATGGATAGCCCCGCGGCTGCTATCACTGGCCCTGAGGCGGGTGATTAGGTAAGGCTATTCCATAAATATTTTCACTTGCTCACTCCAGTCAATAAGCTCTTTACTTAGTCGTTTGATAAAGTCTGGGTTCATGTCGGCGATTAAAGCTTTAGCCTCAGTCTCTTTTACAGCCCCAGAAAAACGCTCCACCATGCTATCAAGCGCATTCATAGTATTAGCAACATTCATATTCGCTCGCCCCGCCAATCTCTGCCAATGCTCTCGTCTGATCTCACCGGCTTGCTTTTTGGTCATTATTTTCATTGCGAGATTTGCGCGTGCTGGGTCGTCTGTATAGGGCAAATAACTGGATATGTCATAAAGGGGCGCTAAGACAACCTGTCCGCCTTTACCCAGCATTAGGGAGTAATTCTTCGCATGTGCATCTGTGCCCAGAACTAACCAGTTAAAAAAGAGCGCTTCCATGAAATAATGTTTATCCATTTCAGGGTCTGAACAGCCTTCAAGAAGTTCTAAAATGCGTTCTGGGTTTGGCCCACCATCTGTCTGATATTTGAGTGCAGGTGCAATACCAAAGGCTTGACAAAGGTCTTCCATATGGATGCGACGGGTCACACCATCAGCATCATCATATCGATCAAACCGGGTCACGACAATTGCTCGTTCATCGCCAAATGACCGTGTCTCACACTCGGTGGTGGTTAGCCTCATACTAGAGGCGAGCCATAGGCAAAAACACTCATTGGCCTCTTGTGCTTCAAAACCTGGTATAGGCGGCTTCAAAATATGGGTTGTTGGAAGTGAACCGCTTGGCAAATACCAGCGCCCATCTCTGAAATGAAGCGCAGTTTTGCGCTGGGCACCGGCGAGTGAGAAATATCCCCTGTCATCGGGTGATTGCCACGCTGCGGCATCTTCTCTTAGGTCGCGTAAGCGTTTAGCAATATCGTCTGTGCTAAGGGCTTGTAGTTTGCCATCGGCGGTGGGTTCATCTCCCACAATCTGAATGGCTCCCGCGCAGTCTTGCCCCATATGCGTAAGCAGGGCGAAGGGGTTGTTGGGTGATACATTAAACCGTTGACCCCACCTTTTACGAACTTCATCATTATCTGGTAGCAAGCCGTTGAAGAAAGCCGTTACAGCTCGACCTTCATAACGTTTTATATCAAGCGGCATTGATAGTGATAATGGTAAGCCATTGTCGGCCTCTAGCCAAGTATCTGCATATTCAAAAGCATATCGACCTGTATCTAGCTGATGGAAATCACCGATATGCTCGTTATCAAGATAGACGTGAAGGACACTCATGATTTTTCACCATCGCTATTTGACTTTGCATTGCCCAATAGACTCTGTCGTCGTTTGAATCGTTGATTCTCTGAGAGAACCTGATCATACAAATCAGGTCTGGCTTGAGCTTTTCCAGTGATCACAGTGCCAACGGTTGCTTCTAGAACCACGTCCAGCACGCGCAGACATTTTAGAACGCGGCCAAGTTCAGCGCGGCTCTTTCCATTTTCAATTTCAGACACCCAGCGCTGACTTGTCCCCATTTTTTCGGCAAGTTCCGACTGGGACCAACCCTTTTGGTTGCGACTGAGACGTACCATCCGCCCTAAATCTATTGCTGATTTTATGTGCATGCCATTGCCACCTATTACCGTTCTGTTATAGCAACAGTACACTACCGAACTGTAATATGTCAAGCTTATAACCGATCAGTAATAAAAAGAAAATATAACTGAACGGTAGTATTTAAAACTTACCCATTCGTCCAATTGGGTCATCAAGGCTCGCAGGAGGTTCGGTGAACCACTTAGGGCCATCCTTGGTCATATAGATGCAGTCCTCTAAGCGCACACCAAACTCACCGTATATATAAATACCGGGCTCATTACTAAAACACATACCCTTGGCTAAGGGCGCGCTTTCACCGTGGACAAAATTGACACTTTCGTGGCCGTCCATACCGATGCCGTGGCCCGTGCGGTGGCTGAGACCCGGTGTTTTATACCCGGGGCCATAGCCCAAGCTTTCATAGTAAGTCCGCACCGCGTCATCAACCGCACCCGCTTGGGTGCCTATTTGCGCTGTTTCAAAAGCAATTTTCTGACCGCGACGTACAGTGTCCCACACTTTGCGCTGTTTTTTACTCGGGCTTCCGATGACAAATGTACGGCTGATATCGCTTTCATAATCATGCACTTCACAGCCGCAATCCATAAGTAGAATATCGCCATTTTCCAAAGTTTTTGTCTTTTTCGTGCCGTGAGGATAAGCGCTGGCCTCGCCAATGAGGGCCATGGCAAATTTGGTAGACCCGCCTAGGGCCGTTTGCGCACTTGTCATTATAGCAGATATATCCGCTTTATTCATGCCCACTTCAAGCTTGCTATAGGTGTGGGCGTAAGCTTTGAGCGTTACTTCATTGGCTTTGTGCATCAAGGCAATTTCATGGATGCTTTTATACATGCGGCAATCAAGCACGACATCGCGACCGCTGACCATTTCATAACTTGATCCCAGACTCTTCATAATGTCATGCTGGACAAAAAATCGAACCGTATCTTCAAAGGCAATCTTGCCCTTGGCAAATCCTCTGTCACGAATGATGCCTGCGACCAAATCATAAGGGCTTTCGTGTTCGTGCCAAGGTCTGACGTCGTCACCGAATGTCAGACTTTCCCGCACAGAAGGTTCTTCAAAATAAGGTGTTACCACACCAATTTCACCTTCTGCTGGTATAACGAGGCAGGTCAGGCGCTCACTGCGCCACCAGCGGACACCGGAAAAATAAATCATGCTGGAGCCGGGCTCCACTACAAGGGCTGATATGCCTGCTTCGCGCATATTTTTTTGTACTTTAGCAATGCGGGCTTTGCGCTCATCAATGGTTATTGGCCCCACGTGGTTTGTGATGTCTGTGAGCTCTTGAGTGTTGCTTGCTGTACTTGTGCTGCTTATGGCAATACCGGCTACACTGGCTGCTGAAAGTTTTAAAAAATCGCGCTTATTGAAGTTCACAGACTTTTCCTTGCTGACGGGGGTTATATATTTGAGTATAACTTTATCCCTTTTATTCCGAGAGGTCCAGATATTGCTCATCATGAGCGCGTTATGTAAATATCACTTGCTGAGCTTTAAAATGAGGCCTAGCTGTAATAGAGACTATTTGGTTTGACGATTTTTGCTGCACTATTTTGGGTATATTTATGACAGGTTCGCAAGAGCATACAAGAATATGGTTTAAGGAGCGTATACAGCGTCACGCAAGTGAGATTGTGCGCCTTTCCATTCCTGCTGTTATGATGCGCATAGGCCTTATGGCGCTGGGCATTGCCGATACTGCTATGGTTGGTCACTATGCCACCGAGCATCTGGCGTGGCTCAACCTTGCTAACCAATCAATCATTATGTTTGTCCTTGTTGTGGCCTTGGGGCTAGTGAGCGGCGTGATTATTATGGCCGCCACGGCTTTTGGGCAAGATGACTATGAAGAGTGTGGTCGTGTTTGGCGACGCAGTTTACCGTTTGCATTGACAGCAGGCGCGATCATGACAGCTATATGTTTTCCTGCGGAATACTGGCTACTGCTTTTAGGACAAAGTGCGGAAAAAGCGGAGCAATCTGGCGGTCTTATTCGTATTTTATCCTATGGTTTAATGGGGCATCTTCTTTTTGCTTGTAGCACGATGTTTTTAGAAGGCATTAAGCGCCCCGAGGTGGGGTTTAAGCTGATGATTGGTGCTAATATTGTCAATATCGCAATAAATTACGCATTAATCTTTGGTAACTGGGGCATGCCGGAAATGGGCGCTGAAGGTTCGGCGTGGGCCTCTACTGGTGTTCGCTGGTGTATGGCTTTGATGGCGATTAGTTATATTTGGTATGCGCCGTCAATGAAAAAATTCAAGGTGCGACCGCCTAACACACAAAGTTGGAAATCGTGGAAAGAGCAGCGCCATATTGGATATGCAAGCGGGGTTTCTCTAGCAGCTGAAGTTGCAGCTTTCAGTGCTCTTGCAGTTTTTGCAGGCTGGATCGGCACGATTGCCCTAGCGGCCCACGGTATTATTTTACAGCTATTGAGCCTACCTGTTATGATAGCTATAGGCATAGGTGTTGCCAGTTCAGTGCGGGTTGGTATTTCCTTTAGTCGTAGAGACCGTCTTGATGTGCTCATTGGTGGATGGACTGGTGTTTGCGTGTGTTTATTGCTTGTCACACTGTTTTCTATTGTTATTTATAATAGTGCGGCTTGGGCTATATATGCCTTTACAGATGACGAAGCCATTTTTGCAGTCATTCTTCCTCTTATGTTACTACTG
>CBFDBT010000121.1:0-8113 GCA_965603115.1 uncultured Alphaproteobacteria bacterium | reverse complement strand
TAGAAGAACTTCACGAGGATGATCAACAAGAAATTCTGAAAACTTTACAAGCTGATGACCGGGCTGCCATTGAAGAAGGTCTGGCTTATCCAGATGAGACCGCTGGTCGCTTGATGCAACGAGATTTGGTTGCTCTTCCAGAATTTTGGACTGTAGGCCAGGCGATTGATTATCTTCGGAATTCCAAAGAGGAAATCGCTGATACTTTTTATGAAATATTTATTGTTGATCCGGCATATAGGCCTGTTGGTTCGATGGGTTTGTCCGCTTTGCTTCGGTCTCAGCGCTCTCAAAATATAGGCGATTTGATGAAGCGTAAGCAACATTTGATCAAAGCTATGGAAGATCAGGAAGATGTTGCTTATTACTTTGCCAAATACCATTTGATTTCAGCAGCCGTCATTAACGAGGCTGGTCGCCTTGTGGGTATGATTACAGTTGATGATGTGGTTGATGTGATTGAAGAAGAGGTTGAAGAAGATATTATGGCGCTGGCCGGTGTGCATGAAAGTGGCCTCAACGAATCTATTCTCGACATGACTCGCAGTCGCTTTGTTTGGTTGTTCGTCAATCTTTTAACGGCAGTTCTGGCATCGACCGTTATTTCACTCTTTGATGCCTCAATTGAGCAAATGGTGGCCTTGGCCATATTAATGCCCATCGTTGCTTCTATGGGTGGCAATGCTGGCACTCAGACTATGACTGTCGCGGTGCGCGCTATTGCAACTCGTGAATTAAATGCCAATAATACATGGCGGACACTCAATCGTGAGTTTATGGTGTCTGTGCTTAATGGCTCAGCTTTAGCCATAGTTGCAGGGTTAGTTGTTTGGGCTTGGTTCGATAATGCTACTTTAAGTCTTGTATTTGCGTCTGCTATGATTTTTAATCTGATTATAGCGTCTCTTTCTGGGTTACTTGTTCCCATTACGCTCGAAAGAGTTGGAGTTGATCCAGCTATTTCATCTAGCGTGTTCGTAACTACGATTACAGATGTGGTTGGTTTTTTCGCATTTCTTGGGCTTGCTGCAATCATTTTATTATAAGGCATGTCTAAAAAATATTAGGATTACATGTGTCAGATATATCTATTGTACTTGTCGATGATGACCCCATGATTTCCCGTCTTTACGGGGCTGCTGTCGCACGCATGGGTTTTCAGGCTGCTACAGCAAATTCTGGTGAAGAAGCTATAGATTTAGTCCGTGAGTTTAATCCAGCTCTTGTCATCTCTGATGTTCAAATGCCAGGTATGGGTGGCTTTGATTTTGTTGCTACACTCAAAGAACAATCGCTGAAAACGATGCCAGTTCTTTATCTCACTGGTTATGATGATATCGAAATTATTAGAGGCGGGCTTCGTGCCGGTGGGGATGATTTCCTCATAAAGGGTATGCCTATCATTACCTTTACAGAGCGCGCTACTTTTTGGATGGGTAGCGGGTTCACCGGTTTGCCAGATGAGATCAGAAGGCGAGCATTAATTGCTGCTGTAAAGTCCGAAGGGGATACTTTACCTCCCGTGAGAGAATGTGTGCAGCTAGACGAATCAATCTTAAAATCTGTTGAAAGCCAGATACGTAAAGAATTAAAAAAAGCTATGAATGAGGGGAGAGAAGATGTCTATTGTACTCGTCAAATAGACCGGATCCTCTTTTTGGGAAGGCTGTCAAAGCTAATATTGGAGTTTTCTCCCGGATTTGGTGATTTAATACGCTTTCCTGACTATGTTTTGCGCATTGTCATGCGACTAAAATTGCCTTGGCGCAAAGAAGTACCCGCCTTATTGAAATATTATCCACTATGGGAGCATGATATCCGCTTTATAAGGGCTGGAGTGGAGCCTCTCGCTTCCTTTACGCTGTTGGAAGATAGCCTAGCTTTTGAAGATGCCGCAGGCCTTTGAGTAATTTTATCCTATGACTATTCACCTCCTCAAAATTGCCGCAGGCATAGCATCAGTGTCAGAGCTTAATCAAAGATTTGAAGCTTATGGTGAATTTGATCCTGAGTTAGGGTTTGTTGTGCCCATTGTTACGCGCAATGTTCCTCGTAAAAAGGAAGCTCTGATGGATGGTGGTTCGATCTACTGGATTATCAAAGGGTTAATACAGGTTCGCAGTGAAATCATAGATTTACAAGATGGTGAAGACGGTAATGGTAGACGTTTGTGCCGTATCTATGTTTCGCCAAAAATACAACTGGTTGTGCCGACTAAGCGGCGTGGCTTTCAGGGGTGGCGTTATCTGCAAACTAGTGATGCGGCTCCCGATATGGATGATACCCCACTTAATGCGAGTGGCCAAGACATTGAAATGGCAGCAGAGCTTAAAGAACTTGGTTTGATATAAAGTTCAACTTGTGGCAGGCGCCAAGGTCGGCTACATTCTTTTTTTCAAATGGAGTAAAAATATAATGGCCTCAGTTGCAGTGATAAAGCCGGAAACGCACAAGGATATTCGAGTTAAGAATCAAGCAGATTTTTCTATAGCTAAAGATCAAAATATTTTACCTGTTGTTGTACAAGAATTTGTAGCCGCAAGTATTGAATTCCCAATATTGTTTGTGAAAGCTCCTGAAAATAAAGGCTATCAGGCTGTAATATTAACTGGCATCAAGTCTGGGGAGAGCCTCTTTGCTAGTGATGAAAAGTGGGCTGGCCTTTATCTGCCAAAAATTCTTTGGAACCCGCCCTTTACACTATCAGCCAATGCGGATGATATAGAAAATCCTTTACTTGAACTTGATACAGACCATCCTCTTGTATCTCGTGATGAAGGTGAGTTGTTGTATGATGACAAAGGTGAAATGACCGCATATCATCAGGCACGTCGACATGCCATAGTTGAGTTTAACGAGTTTAGTCAAGTCACGATAGGCTTCACACAATTGCTTGTGCAGTTAGATCTTTTGATAGAGCAGCCTCTGACTGTTGAAGTTAAGGGTGAGAAGATTAACCTTCAGGGCTTGTCTTTTGTAGATGAAGAAAAGCTGAATAATTTGCCAGAAGAAACGTTTTTAGATCTTCGTAAACGCGGATTTTTACCGGTTATTTATGCCCAGATGACATCAATGAAGAATCTTTATAGATTAATGAAAATGGCGAATGAATTGTAATATAGAATTTTGAGAGTTTATAATTCTCTAGGCTACGAGTATGTATTCGGTCTCTGAGCTTAGGTGTGTGGCACATGGTTTATCGTTAAAATTTTGCTATCAAATTATCAAGGAAGATAGCGCCATCGGGGGTGTATACCCATGCATAAGCAGCACAGTTAATAACAACCATAAACCAAAATATTATTCGAAAATTAGATTTCTTTGATTTATGGCGCAGTTTCTCCTGAGCTAGAAGCGCTCCAGGCCACCCACAAAAGAGGGCGAGTAACTGTAGTGTAGTCTCTTGAAATCGCCACCGTCCTTTTTGAGCAGCGTCTTTGTCAAATTCATAAATCATGAATGTTACGAAGCTCATGGCGATATAAAAAAAGAATAAAACATTTGTGATTTGCCCTGTCAGGACTGAAATTCCCACAGTTGTCAAAAAGAGGTAAGAAAGAATACTTGGTAAGCTTGTCAGTTGACGATGCCATGGACGCATTGCATCAATAGCAAAAGGACGTCCTTTGCGCTCACCTGAAATTTCATAAGTAACTACTTCATCCTGTTCAGGCCTTTTATTGCGCAGATCAAATTCTTTGATATGAAGAAAAACATCCCTGCTTCCGTCTGCGGGCTCAATAAATCCAAAGCCTTTTTCATCATTCCAAAATTTTATTTTGCCCTTATGGCGCATCGTAGAAGTTCTCTCTTTTGTAAAGATTATTTGGGGTATAATATCGAGAGAATATACGCAATTGAAATACGAACTCAATCCTCAATTTTAATTTATTTCCATATTATCAAGTAAACGTATTTTGCCAAGACGCGCAACGGCAAGAACGCGTGCTGGGCGGGTGATTTCACGTATTTCATTCAAGTTCTCAGCATCGCGTATGGAGACATAATCTACAGCTGAAAACCCTGCTTTGAGTAGCAGCTCTGTCGCGTGTGCTTCGGCTTCGCGCAGCGGTGTGCCAGCATTAACGGCTTGAGTTAAATCTTTGAGTATCAGGTTAAATTGACCGGCAATGATGCGCTCATTAACGTTCAAGTAAACATTGCGGGACGACATAGCTAGGCCATCACTTTCGCGTATTAATTTACCGCCAATGATTTCAACATCCATATCTAGGTCGCGCACGAAGCGTTTGATGGTTTGTAACTGCTGATAATCTTTTTCACCAAAGATTGCCACATCGGGCATGCATTGGTTTAGGAGCTTTGAGACTATGGTCGCCACCCCATCGAAATGCCCTGGACGAGCTGTCCCCTCAAGGCCTTGTGTGATGCCTTCTAGGCATACGCTGGTTTGATGCCCTTCTGGATACATTTCAGTGACATCAGGGGCAAAGACAAGGTGGCAGGAGGTTGTGCTTAGTTTTTCTAGGTCTTCGGCCTCAAGGCGTGGATAGCTCTCTAGGTCTTCGTTCTGGCTAAATTGTGTGGGATTAACAAAAATTGATACGATAATGCGGTCTGTTTTTTTGGCTATTTCTTCAACTAGGGACAGATGACCTCTATGAAGTGCCCCCATTGTGGGTACAAGACCAACAAGTAGCCCCTCAGCTTTCCATGCTTTCACATGAGTTCGTAAGTCTTTTATCGTTCGAACGATAGGTGGCGGGTTTGTCATAGCTTTAACTGAGGCTTATTTACCGGTTCTAAGCGACTATGGTCGAGCCCAGAGAATTGATTATATGAAATCAGGCCGAGAATATCTTCAATATAATCTTGTCCGCGCTGGGAATATTTTATCAGTCCATGTGTTAAATGTTCACCGCTGATGTGTTTGCCCGCTTTGCGCAATTCTGCACGACGTTTGCGAACCTCATCATAAGCGCGGTTTTTGTTAATGTTATGGGCATAGGAACGCACCGAATCGATCAAGTTATCAAACTTTCTCACCTTATGTGTAGCGCCTTCGTCACGCCCTAATGGTAACATGCCCTCCTGGCTATCCCCCCAAACCCACTGTCCAAAAATTGCATTGCCAGATTGTGCAAACCTTGATGTTCCCCAACCGCTTTCAATTGCCGCTTGAGCAAGGGCCATGGACGGCGGGATTATGTCACAGTGATATAATAAGCGATCCACTAGTTTTGTGGAAACATCAATAGTATCACTGATGCCATATCGACCGCGTTGATGGATAAGCCATTTGACATCAAGATCGGTTAGAGGGTCACCAGATTCAAGGTAAGATTTAAGGTCTTCAAGTCGTCCTCTTTCTTCCCGTATTAGCTCGTTTGACCGTAAGATCAATGGCAGTAATGTGGCAGAAAACAGCTCTTTCTTTTTACGGACATTGCGCATTTGCGGTAAGCCCTCAGGAAGCCGATCTAAGTATGTACGAGGAACATATACAACGCCAGCAGCGGCTGCTGTCAGGCCGTAGTGTAATTCTTTTCTAGCTTCTTTGACTTCTACATATTCGTCTGCAGTGCCAGCAAAAGCTTCATCGCGAGCTTGACGAATTTGGTGAAGAGCAAGGCCAGCAAGCAAACTTACGACCATCATTCCCAAAAAGAAAAAAGTGTAAAGTTTATAAAGTCCAGATTTTAAATTAATTTTCGGCATTAAATACCCATACATTTAAAAAAGTGAGTGCTTTTATAACAACCATAACATCTCAACACGCAAAAAGTTTTTTAACTTTTAAAACAGACTTTCTTTGAAGTATATGACAAAATGAAAATTACAAGACCATTATCTGTATCTTTGGCAAAAGGTCGTGTGCTGAGTCATAAGAGGGAGTAGCTTAGTGTCATCAAATAAAGTGTCATACAATCAACCACATATGATTGTTTTGGGGAATGAAAAAGGCGGTTCTGGCAAGTCAACGACAGCCATGCATATTGTTGTGGCGTTATTGAACGAAGGCCACCGTGTGGGGATTATTGATCTTGATGCGAGACAAAAAACTCTCGCGAGTTACATAAAAAACCGTGAAGACTATTGCAAGGCGAACAAGCAAGAGCTGCCTATGCCTATTGTTAAGGTTTTGCCATCTTCTACATTAAAAAATCGTGACGAGGCCGAATCCGACGAATTGGAGCGTTTTTTGACGACTATCGAATCACTTGCGGATGTTGCTGATGCTATTGTGATTGATTGTCCGGGAAATGACACCCATCTTGCTCGTCTCGCCCATGCGGGGGCAGATACGCTGGTAACGCCTGTAAACGACAGTTTTGTCGATATCGATCTGCTAGCTAAGGTTAATCCCGAAAGTCATGAGATTGAAGGTGGAAGCCTCTATTCTGAAATGGTCTGGGAAGCCCGTAAGCTGCGCGCTTCAACTGACCGCAGCAATATTGACTGGGTTGTGCTGCGAAATCGATTGGGAAATTTAAATGCGCGTAATAAACAAGCAGTGGAAGGGGTCTTGTCCAAGCTTTCAAAGCGTATGGGTTTTCGCTATATCAGCGGCCTTGGGGAGCGGGTAATATATCGCGAACTGTTTTTAAAAGGGCTCACTTTGATGGATTTGAAAGATGTTGGTGGCATCGATGGCAAGGGACTTACCATGTCGCATGTTGCTGCACGTCAGGAACTGCGTTTGCTTATGGATTCGCTTTCATTGCCATTTCGTAACAAGCAAAAGGCAGAGGCAGCAGAATAATGGGGTGGCTTATCATTGGATGCTTCATCGCGGCAGGCGTTTTCGGAGCAATGGTCTGGTATGCTAATACTGAAGTAGCAAAGGTTAAAAAAGCTTTAGCTAGTCTTGCTTTGCTAGGTTTGTTGATTGTTGCTATTTTTCTTATTATCAGTGTAGCGCGCGGTAATATTGGCCTATTACCTTTGCTGGTTTTTCTAATTCCTGTTGCGCGAAGAATAAAAGGTCAAGGTCGTTCGCAAGGGTTTTCAGATAAATTCCGCCAAAAGACTTCAGGTAATTCAGCCATGTCTCGGGCTGAGGCTTATGAAATCTTAGGGCTCAAACAAGGGGCAACCGAGGAAGAAGTTAAAGCGGCGTACCGCAAACTTATTGCTAACGCGCATCCTGATGCGGGCGGTAGTGACTGGATGGCAGCCAAGTTAAACGAGGCAAAACAAATCCTATTAGATAAATAGTTATAAAAATTAACATTATTTTCAACTTCCCCCTTCACGCTAAAATATAGTACCCTATATACTTAGGGGTAGCTTTTAGTCTTAGGCTACGATTACGGAGCGAATATGACTAGAAATGATGATAATGATGACAAGGGTTCGGATACTGGTCTTTTAACCAAGACAGTGACCAAGACCAAAAAGCCATCAATGTATAAAGTGATATTACTGAATGATGATTTTACTCCTATGGAGTTTGTCATTCATATTTTGCAGCGCTTTTTCAGAATGACCACGCAAGAGGCAACAGAAGTGATGTTGCATGTACACCAAAAGGGTGTCGGCATATGTGGGGTCTTTACATATGAAGTTGCTGAGACCAAAGTAAATCAGGTGCTCAGTTTTGCTCAGCAAAACGAACACCCTTTGCAATGCGCATTAGAAAAGGAATAGGCGTGCCAAGTTTTTCTCCATATCTAGAAAAGACGTTACATAATGCCCTTGATGCTGCAAATGATCGAGGCCATGAATATGCCACTTTAGAGCATTTATTGCTGGCCCTCATTGACGACGTGGATGCTGCCGCTGTTATGTTGGCTTGTGGTGTTGATCTCGATGAGCTTAAGGGACAGATTGTTAATTACCTTAATAATGAACTTGAGAATTTAAAAGTGCTAGAACCGGGCATGGAAGCGACACCGACCGCTGGTTTCCAGCGTGTTGTGCAGCGCGCTATTTTGCATGTTCAATCTTCAGGTCGCGAAGAAATGAATGGATCGAACATATTGATTGCTCTTTTTTCCGAGCGAGAAAGCCACTCGGTTTATTTCCTTCAAAGTCAAGATATGACACGCCTTGATGCTGTTAGTTTTATTAGTCACGGCATTGCAAAAGTTCCGGAACACTCTGAAACCAGACGGGTTGAAGGTGAAGAAGAAGGCGAAGATATTGTTGC
>CBFDBT010000120.1:0-8246 GCA_965603115.1 uncultured Alphaproteobacteria bacterium | reverse complement strand
GTTAAGCCTTTAGGTGTTTTAACTGAAGTTACGAGACGACTCAGTAGCGGAGACATTAAAACACATGTTCCTGGAGTGCACTCTAAGGATGAGATAGGTGAATTGTTTCAACTACTTTATATCTATAAGAAAAAAGCAATTGAAAACTATAAAGTTGAACGTGATATTAGATTAGCACACAACAAATATGCTAATATTCTCAAAATTGCTAATGATGCTATAATCAGCATTAACGAAAAGCACGAGATAGTCATTTTCAACCATGGAGCAGAAGAGATTTTCGGCTATAAGGCTAGTGAAATAATTGGTAAAAACATATCTATACTTCTCCCGGACGAATTCCGAAAAATGCATAGTCAAAACATCAAAAAATTTGCAGATGAAAAACAAAATGTAAAACGTATGCATGGTCGCGCATCAATATTGGGCAAAAGAAAGTCTGGCGAAACCTTTCACGCAGGCGGATCAATCTCGAAAATTGAGGAAAACGGTGAAATGTTTTTCACTGTAATTTTAAGAGATGAGACAGAGAGATTAACTAGCGAAGAAAGATTGAAACAGGCTAAATTTGATGCTGAATTTGCCAATAGATCAAAGTCGGCATTTCTTGCGAATATGAGCCACGAGTTGCGAACACCGCTCAATGCTATTATCGGATTTTCAAGTTTGTTGATGGAGTCGGAGACTATTCACCTCTCTGAAGACAAACAGAGGGAATATAGTAAGGATATTCATGAAAGTGGCCAACATTTGCTAGGTCTTATTAGTGATATGTTGGACTTATCAAAAATTGAATCTGGTAAAGCAGACTTAAATGAGCAACAGATTAGTCCTTTAACCATCATTCAAGGTTCGATCAATTTCATCAAGGTAAGAGCTGATGAGGATAATATAAGTGTGATCGTCGAGGATATGACAGATGATGTTGAAATTGATGCTGATGCACGCATGTTGAAGCAAATGTTAGTCAATTTATTATCAAATGCTGTAAAATTTACGCCAAATGGCGGTAAAATAAAGGTAATAACTAGCCAGCTTGAGAATGGAGATTATTCTATAAAGGTTCGTGATTCAGGTATTGGTATATCCGAGGAACATCTTGATGACGTTATTTTACCTTTCTGGCAAGTTGATTCTAAGCACGAGAAATCAAGCGAAGGCACAGGGCTGGGGCTTCATTTGGTCAAGTCCTTAATTGAACTTCATGGGGGCTCTATGAATGTTCAAAGTAAAATTGGTGTAGGCACTATGGTTGAATTGATTATTCCTAGTGAAAGAGTTACCAAAGGCGTTTTGTTGCAAACCAACGTTATTTAATGCCTATAATTTTATGGGTTTGCAGGCTCAGTCGCCATTTCGGATTTGATTGGCAATAGTTTATGGTTTTTCGGGTGTTTTCATCGCTTTGCGAATTATCAAGTGGCTGTAAGAAAAAATAATCAAAAGCTAATTGCTCAAAATTTTCTGGAGTATTTTCATTTTGTGGATAAACAAGCTTTAATTCATGCCCAGATATTTGCTTGAGAGTTGCCTTTGCTTTAGGACTCACGCATATCCAGTCAATACCTTTTGGAGCTTCAATAGTGCCGTTGGTTTCTACGGCTATTTCAAAACCCACATCATGGAAAGCATCAATTAGTGCTTTGTCGAGTTGCAATAGTGGCTCGCCTCCTGTGCAGACCACGTAAGGTTTGCCGACATTGCCCGTAGGCCACAGAGAAGCTACAAATTGGGCTAAATCTTTTGCAGTTTTAAATTTGCCGCCATTTTCTCCATTCGTGCCGATAAAATCTGTATCACAGAATTGACACACAGCATCGGACCGATCTTGTTCGCGACCAGTCCATAAGTTACATCCAGAAAAACGGCAAAAAACGGCAGGGCGCCCAGTTTGTGCGCCTTCACCTTGCAGGGTATAAAATATTTCTTTGACGCTATAGGTCATCATTATTCCTGATAGTGGGTTGGATCACTTATTCCCGCTTCTTTAAAGCCCTTGATGCGGAGTTGGCAACTGTCGCAGTGACCGCAAGCCAAGCCATGATCATCTGGATCATAGCAGCTTATAGTAATGCCATAGTTTACACCAAGAGCTGAACCAGCTGAAATGATTTCCGCCTTTGTCATATGAAGAAGCGGAGCCTGCACTTTAATGCGGTCATCGTCTTCTACGCCGGCTTTGGTAGCGAGGTTAGCTAGTTTTTCATAGGCCTCAATATATTCAGGACGGCAATCAGGGTAACCAGAATAATCTAGAGCATTAACACCGATAAATATGTCTTTCGCGTCGATAACTTCTGCATAGGCAAGCGCAAAAGATAAGAATATGGTGTTTCGGGCCGGAACATAGGTAACGGGAATATCCGCTTCCATCTCGTTTTCACTACGGTCTTTAGGAACATCAATGTCATCGGTGAGGGCAGAGCCACCAAATAACCGAAGGTCAAGGTTTGCAACCTTGTGTTCAGCAACATCCATAGACTTTGCTACGCGCTCTGCTGCTTCCAATTCAATTGAATGGCGTTGTCCATAGCTAAAGCTTAGGCAGTAGGGCGTATAGCCTTGGTCCTTGGCTATGGCTACAAGGGTTGCGCTATCAAGACCTCCGGAGAGTAAAATTACTGCCTTTTTCATGGTCTAAACCTTTTCAAAATAAAACCGGATGCCTTTTAGCACCCGGTTTCAATAATTTAAAGCTTTTATGCGCGACTAGGATGCATTCTCGATATGCTTTTTAAATCGCTTGCCCATTAATTTTTCAAGCACCGCTGCGGCTGTCATATCTCCCATTACATTGATAACGGTTCGGCTCATATCTAACAGGCGGTCTACGCCCATGATGAGTGCGATGCCTTCAACAGGTATACCTTGGCTTGCCAGAATTCCAGCCAAGATAGGTATGCCAGCTGATGGTATGCCGGGAGTGCCAATCGAGCCTGCAATGGTGAGAACTACAATAGAGACCATTTGCAATGTCGTGAGATCAATTCCGTAGGCCTGTGCAATGAATATGGCGGCAACTGCTTGGTAAAGCGCTGTACCATCCATATTAATGGTGGTGCCAAGAGGCACTACCAGGCCAACAACAGATTTATTGATTTTATGTTCGTCGATTGAAACTTCCAATGTAACAGGCATGGTTGCAGATGATGAGGAGGTTGAAAAAGCTAGCACCATAACCTCGCGGGATTTCTTGAAGAATTCAAGCGGGGAACGTCTGGCAATAAATTTTAACAGAATTGCATAGACAGCCAGCATGGCAAGTAACACCGCCACAACATTGACAAAGAATAATGAGACGGCTTCAATCGCTGCAAAGCCACTTTTAATGACGGTGTTGGCAATAAGACCAAAGACAACAATTGGCGCATATTTCATTAACCACATCACAATTGTCATACATATTTTTTGCGTAGAACGCATGAGGTCAATAATGGGTAGGCTTTCTTTCGCATCCATTTTTAGCATGGCAACACCAAAGATTGCGGCTGCAATAACTAATTGTAGCATAGAATTATCTGCCATGTGCCGGATCATGTTAACAGGCATGGCGCCCTGTATCATGTCAGGTATGCTACGCCCGGCAATATCTGTTTGCGCAATATCCGGAACTACTAAGCCTTGGGTCATCGCGCCCATGCTTGCACCGGGTTGAATTATACTTGTAACGAAAAAAGCGATGGAAATGGCGATAGTTGTGGTGATGACAAAATAAACAATGCCGGCTCCGAGAGTGCCGATGGCACTTGTATCATTGCCGTCTGCTATACCTAGCATTACGGAAGAAATAACCAGAGGAATAACGATAAAGCGCAACATTATTAAGAATATGTTACCTGGTAAGGCCATCCAGTCACCAAATGTTAAGGCTGTTGTTTGATCCATATAATTCAGATCTGGCCCCATAAGGCTACCCACGGCAAATCCGAGCATAAGGCCGACAAGGACCTTAAACCATAACTGGTCTCTTTTTCTGCCAACTGGATTATTTATTGTTGAAGTCATTCTCATCTCCCCTAAAATAGACTTAAGTCTTATCTTATACATGAATTGGGCCTAAGCCAAAGGGGTAATGTTATGAAACTATATTTAGGAATGTTAATCGCTGTTGTTGGATTATTTCTGTCCACCAAATCATACGCCGTAGATCAAACCTATGGTGATGGGGTGGCGGCTTATAGTCTTCAAAATTATGAAAAAGCACGCAGTATTTGGCTTAAGCTTGCTGAAGAGGGGCATGCTCCTTCTGTTTTCAGGCTTGCAGATTTATATGCTCGTGGACTTGGAGGAGCTAAAGACGCTGCTATGGCCGCTAAATATTATTGCCAGGCCGCTGAGGGTGATCACGCCGAGGCGCTGTATTATTGTGCTAAAAGCAAAAAGGAATCGGGTGAAGGCGGGATAGAAGAATATATAAAATCGGCAGAACTAGGCTACCGCCGAGCACAATATGATCTGGCAAATTTTTATGTTAGCGGTGATGGCATTGAAAAAGATTATGAGGCAGCCTATCGCTTGTACACGTCGGTTTATGTAAGTAATGCCGATGACCAACTGGGTAAGTTGGCTAATCAAATGATGCAGGCACTGGAAGCAGCTATTAAAAAGTAATGATTTTAGATACAGTTTTAAGCGAAATGAATCTTTAATATCTCGTTAAGGATTGGGGCGTAATTATGATTATAGGCAAGAATCATAATAGGGATGAGTCCCATGTTAGGCAAAATTAGAACATATATCGTTTTTTCATTACTCACGGTTACCATGTCATTTCAGGCGGCCCATGCAGGCTGCCTTACTGAGAAACAAGTCAGGGCAGATCAAATTAAATTTGTTCAAGCAAGTTTAACCGCAGCAGCCATGAGCTGTCGTGGAAATCGTCGAGATCAAATCCTCAAAGTTTATAATTTTTTTATCAGCAGGTATCGCAGCGACCTTATGGGTAGTTTAATGGACCTTAGCTTATATTACCAAGGTGAAATATCAGATGGTTATATCGATGCTCTAGATCGACATATTGTTGACCAGACGAATTATGTGCGTATGGCTGGTGGGCAAATTCCGGAATTTTGTGATAATCTTATCCTGAAAACTGCGAATCTCACCACAACACCTGAAATTGACTCAACAGACTGGTTGATGGTGCTGCCGATTAGATATGAGCCTTTGATTAAAGCTTGTTCTAGCCACTCTATACAACAATTGGCCTCTAACCAATAGGATTGCAGTTAGCTGGATTAAAAATATTTTCTAATTTTAAGCAATAGATAGACTTGTTTGTCGTAATGGGTGATGTATTCTATATATATAGAAAATATTACACTGGAATGACAAATGACTGAAGTTTACGCAAACACATTAGATTCTATTGGCAATACGCCTCTTATTAAGCTTGAACGAGCATCTGAACTGACCGGTTGTAATATCTATGGCAAGGCTGAATATGCAAACCCTGGAGGGTCGGTAAAAGATCGAGCAGCGCTTTTTATGGTTAGGGATGCCGAAGCAAAAGGCTTGCTCGGAGCAGGGGGCACCATTGTAGAAGGAACTGCTGGTAATATGGGCATTGGCCTGACAGTTGTTGCAAATGCATTGGGCTATAAAACTGTTATTGTAATTCCCAACACACAGGCACAAGAAAAAAAAGACACCTTGAGCTTTATGGGCGCCGAACTCATCGAGGTGCCACCTGCACCCTATGCAAATCCAAATAACTTCAGTCATGTGGCAAGCCGCATGGCGGATGATCTTGCTAGTGGAGAAGGCGGGGCTTTTTATGCTGGGCAATTTGATAATGTTGCAAACCGTCAAGCTCATATCGAGACAACAGCGCCTGAGATATGGAGGCAAACCGATGGAAAGGTAGATGCTTTTGTTTCGGCTGTAGGGTCCGGCGGCACACTTGCCGGTACGGGTATCGGTCTTAAGGGTTTTAACAAGGATATTGTGATTGCCTTGGCAGACCCAATGGGGGCCAATATGTATAATTATTACGCTCACGGTGAACTACGCTCAGAAGGCTCATCTATAACAGAGGGCATTGGTCAAAGTCGTATTACAAAAAACCTTGAAGGAGCATTCGTTGATACGCAGTTCCAAATTCCCGATACCGAAGCCATTCCAGTTATGTTTGATTTGCTTAAATATGAGGGTCTATGCGTTGGCACTTCTTCTGGTATTAATGTAGCGGGTGCTATACGGCTGGCAAAAGAAATGGGGCCCGGTCATACGATTGTGACACTGCTGTGTGATAGTGGTCTGCGCTATATGAGTCGTCTATTTGACCCAGAATTTTTGCGCTCTAAAGGCTTGCAGGTGCCGAGTTGGATAGCGGCGGCACATGATAAGTCCAAGCCTGTCAAAATACCCTTTCTTTAAGCTTTAGGCATTGCTTTTTCAAAGACGGGGGCTAGTTGCATGAACTCTTGTTGTCTGGGGGAGTTTTCTCGCCATACCAGCGCGATTTCTCGCCCTACTTTGTTGTTATCGAGAGGGATATTTTTAGTAGAGGTGCTGTTTAATATGCCAGCGGCAATAGCCATGCGGGGTACCAGAGTAATACCAAGACCATTATTGACCATTTGCACGAGGGTTTGCAAACTTGTGCCCTGAAATTCCTGAATTTTATCTTGTTCAATATATTTACATGCTGAGAGTGCGTGATCTCTCAGGCAGTGGCCTTCTTCAAGCATTAAGGTTTTCTCAGACCTGAGCTGTTTTGATTTTACGATGCTCTGATTGGCAAAGGCATGGTCAGCAGGCACAATAACGTCAAAGCCTTCTTCTCCAATCTTATGGCAACTTAGATGTTTCAAAGGATAAGGCAGGGCTAGAATGATCATGTCAAGCTCGCCCGAAATGAGCTTGGTAACAATGTTGCTAGATTGATCTTCCCGGATATAAATTTGCGCCTCCGGAATTTCTTTCGAAAGAATAGACATGGCACTGGGTAAGAGAAAGGGTGCAATGGTTGGAATAATACCACATTTTATTGGCTCAGAAAAAGCTACAGCGTTGGACTGACATAGTTCTAGCATAGCGTCGCTCTTGTGTAGCATCTCTTGAGCTTGAACTACTATTTTCTCTCCGATAGGTGTAAAATGCACAGAGCGCCTAGTTCGCTCTACCAGAGCTACATCAAGGATATTCTCGAGCTCCTTTAGGCCGGCGCTCATAGTGCTTTGCGTAACAAAACAGGCTGTTGCAGCCTTGCTGAAATTTTGGTGCTCATGCAGGGCAATGAGGAACTCAAGTTGTCTGATCGTTGGTCTTTGTTTCATTTTAATATCGATTTCTTCAATTAATATAATCAATATTACTCATTTTACAAATATAATACAAGCTTTATGGTTTCACCTACATTAATGATCAAATTTAAGGAATATAAAATGACAAACCGAGTGCCCGCAGTAAACTTTATGACCCGTGTTCGCAATGATGCGCTGGACGGTCCAAACCCTTTTGAATGGAAATCAGTTAGCACGGCTGATCTGTTTGACGATAAGCTTGTGGTGCTTTTTGCGTTGCCGGGAGCTTTTACGCCCACCTGCTCGACAACACATTTGCCTGGATATGAGGCGAAATATGATGAGCTAAAAGCCCAAGGCGTGGACGATGTGATATGCTTGTCGGTTAATGATGCTTTTGTAATGTATCAGTGGGGCAAAGGCTTAGGCGTTGAAAAAGTACGCGTTCTTCCCGATGGTAATGGTGATTTTACACGCGACATTGGCATGCTTGTTGATAAAAGCAATGTTGGTTTTGGTCAACGCAGCTGGCGCTATTCCATGCTGGTTAAAAATGGTGAAATAGTTAAAGTATTTGCTGAGGACGGAAAAATGGATAATTGCCCTACGGATCCATTTGAGGTTTCAGATGTTGATACTATGCTGGACTACCTAAAGTCACACTAGAGTTATTATAGCGCAATCAGGCGATATCGCGCCTGTCATCTGCGTCCTTTTCTTTATCGCCGGCTTCTTCAAGTGTTTCGATGCGCTTGTAGAGGCTGGCCAGTTCTTTTCTCATGCATTCAAGGAGCTTTGCGGGGTCATCTGCGAGTTCGTCACAGGGTGTGCCGTAAGCCACAAAAGTAGGCTCAATGGGCGCTGTTTTAATCTCACGCGCGGGAATGCCAACAACAGTGGTATGTGGTTTAACGTCACTTGTAACAACGGCACTGGCACCCACACGGGCACCTTTGCCTACGGTGATAGGTCCAAGCACCTGCGCGCCTGACCCGACGA
>CBFDBT010000119.1:0-8346 GCA_965603115.1 uncultured Alphaproteobacteria bacterium | reverse complement strand
GTGCAGGGTGCACAGGCTTGCAATGGCTGGACCTTTTGGAATGTGGAGCGTAAAGGCGAGCTGACATCTATTGATGTATTTCGTCAAGAAATCCGTAAGGAACTATAGCGGATTAACAAATTTATTATTGGGAGGAGTCTTTTAGACTCCGACCTCCTGCAAGGGGCGTGCTCTGGTCGGCGCGCCCCTTAACTTATAAAGCCAATTTGATCATTTTTTTAAAAACGGTAGGAAGACCATAATTGAGAACATCATCTTTCTTAACCCATAAATGATTTGAATGTGGGCGCGTTTCAAGCTTAGCCTGCATCACTTTTGTTTCGAGATGAAAATGTGTGAATGTGTGTTTACTTATACCATCAACTAAACACCAATCAGCTTTAAAAGGTGGTGGTAAATTATTGTGATCAAAGGCTTTTTCTACATCTTGCTCAACCCACTCATTGCAAAGTAGGCCCGGCATGCCGCCAAGCAATCCACTGTCTGGACGGCGTTCCAACAGTATATAACCGTCGACTTCTATGAAATAGGCGAGCGCGCGACGGGTCGGTCGGATTTTTTTTGCGGCTTTAACGGGATAACTCTCCATTGACGAACTAGCATAGGCGCCACAGTCAGTATGAAGCGGGCATGCATTACACTTGGGTGTTTTTGGTTTGCAAATACTGGACCCTAAATCCATCATGGCTTGGGCAAAGTCGCCCGTTCTTTTATCTGGTGTCAAAATAGCCATGGCTGATTTTATATCTTTTTTACCAGCGGGAAGGGGCGTTTTGATTTTCATTAGGCGTGACACAATGCGCTCAATATTGGCATCAACGACAACAGTGCTGCGTGCGAAAGCAATGGCAGCAATGGCGGCGGCGGTGTAATCGCCAATACCAGGCAGCTCTCTCAGCTCGGCCTCTTGGTTTGGAAATATCCCGTCTCTTTCATTGGCAATGATTTTAGCACATTTAATAAGATTGCGCGCTCGGGCGTAATAACCAAGGCCCGCCCATGCAGCCAGCACGTCTTCTTCTGGAGCAACTGCGAGGGCTTCAATGGTTGGCCATAGGGTGATGAACTTCTTGAAATAACTTTGCACCGCGGCAACCGTAGTTTGCTGAAGCATGATTTCACTAAGCCAAACGTGATAGGGGTTGGCCACTGAGCCAGCTTTGGCTCTCCAAGGAAGGTCACGTTGATGCCTATCGTACCATTTTAGGAGTTTTGCAGAAAATTTTGTCAAAATCACTCTCAATAAAATATATGCCGCTTGTCCTTGCTTGGCGGTCGCAGTAGTAATAACACTGTCTGTTAAATGAGCAAGGCTTGGGAATGTGACAGAGGCAAAAAAACAAAAAGCGAATACTAGTTACCGCCGTCGAAAGTCCGTCAGGGCTTCACGATTGACCACGGCTTTGCTATCTCCGGCGCTCAGGAGGCAAGGTTTTGTTCAGACTGAGATTATAACGCGCTGGCACCATATCGTAGGGCACGATGTTGCTGATTGCGTAGTGCCTATAAAAATTACTTTCCCGCGAGCCAGCCGTAATAGCGGTACTCTTCTAGTTCGCTGTGAATCATCTTTTGCCCCAACTTTACAGCTTCGCATTCCGGCTATAATCGAATCGGTAAATAGCTATTATGGATATTTGGCAATTGCGAATGTTCAAATTCAGCAAGGACCACTGCCTAGAAAAAAATATCACCAAAGCTCTAAACCCCTAGAAGCTAGCAGGGTCGTCAAGCGTCAAATTGGCTCTCTGGTTGGGCAAACCAAGTCCGATGATCTGCGCCAAGCATTGCAGACTTTAGGCGAGCAAATGATGGCGAAAGACGAAGGACAGAAAAAAAAGTAGCCAGATATATATTTGCCAGCTAAAAACTATATGTAGTAGGTTTGGAATTATTAAACACAAGAAGATGATGATAATGAATATGAAAATGAGAATTATGGGTGTCATAGCAGCTGGTCTGTTGGTGATGTCTTGCGGTGATAGCTCTAAGGATGATGGTCTGGAAGGGCCTTTTAATTTAGTGAGTTCGGTTGGAAAACCCAGTGAAGGAGCCAAGGGCTACTTTGAAGACATTATTTACGGCGATACTGATGCGCCAGTAACCATTGTTGAATATGCTTCATTAACCTGTAGCCACTGTGCTGCTTTCCATACAGATGTTTTGCCTGAGCTTAAAAAAGAGCTACTGGACAGTGGCCGAGCCAAACTCGTGTTTAGAAATTTCATTCGTGGCCCTTATGATATGGCTGGAGCGGCTTTCGCTCGCTGTGAAGATGATATGGAAAAGGCAAAAAAATGGCATGACCTTTTCTTTGATCGTCAACAGGATTGGTATAAGCAAGGTGTTGAGCCAATGCAGGAACTTGCATTTTTGGCGAGAAAATCGGGTGTTAGCCGAGCAAAATTTGATCAATGCGCAGTTAATAAAGATGTCCAGAAGTATCTTAAGGATATGGTTGACGAAGCTACGACTAAATTACAGATAACTGCAACGCCGACGGTTTATGTTAATGGCATGAAATTGCCTGATTATAGATTTGAGACCATCAAATCTGCCGTAGAGTCTGCAGAAAAATAAACTAACCTGGGGCAATAAACATGCCCCAATATCCGGGGAAATCAAAGGATGCATTTTTCGCGCCTTAGGCTGTCGGGCTTTAAGTCCTTCGTCGATCCGACTGAGCTCCATATCGAGCCTGGTCTAACTGGCGTTGTCGGCCCCAATGGTTGCGGAAAATCTAATCTCCTTGAAGCCATCCGCTGGGTTATGGGTGAAAATAGGGTTAAATCCCTGCGTGGTTCTGGCATGGATGATGTTATCTTTGCTGGCACTGATAAACGCCCCGCTCGTAATATGTCTGAAGTAACATTGGTGCTTGATAATCTAGAGCGCAATGCCCCAGATGGGTATAATGATCATGATATGATTGAGGTGTCACGCCGTCTAGAGCGTGAATCTGGCTCGGCGTATCGTATTAACGGCGCTGATATGCGCGCAAAAGACGTGCAGTTATTGTTCGCAGATGCCGCTACGGGCGCTCATTCTCCTGCACTGGTTAGCCAAGGACGTATTGGCGCTTTGATTAATGCAAAACCACAAGATAGACGCAAGGTGCTTGAAGAGGCAGCGGGTATCTCTGGCCTGCATTCTCGACGCAAGGAAGCTGAGCAACGCCTTAGGGGCGCTGAGACTAATCTCACTCGTTTGCAAGATGTTGTGCAGCAAATGGAAAGTCAGATTTCAAGTCTTAAGCGTCAGGCAAAGCAGGCGATAAGGTATCGTAGTATATCCGATGACGTGCGCCGTGCAGAAGCCAGCTTGCTTTATATTAAGTGGAACGAAAGTGCTGAAGAGGTTGTGCGTTTAGAGCAAAATTTGCGCCAAGCAGAAAGCGCGGTTGCTGATATTACCAAAGTAGTTGCCAGATTAACCACTGAGCAATCAGATTTAGCTCTGAAGCTTCCCGACCTTAGGGCAGCTGATGCTGAGTGCGCTGCTAAATTACAGCGGTTCACAATTGAGCGTGATAATCTTAATCATGAGGAGCAACGCCGCAAAGACCTTGCTGTTGAGCTGACGGCACGTTTGGTACAAATTGCTGAAGATTTAAGCCGCGAGCAAGATATAGCAAAGGATGCTGGGGAGGCCGTAGATCGGCTTAATGTTGAAAAAGAGCGTCTGGAGACGGCTAGAGACGAAGAGAAACAATCTAATATTGATGCCAAAGAGGTTTTGGAAACAACCTCAAGGGCTGCCAGCAGCGCAGAAGAAGATTTTGATAAACTGGCGCAAAGCACCGCTGCTGCCAGAGCACGTAAAGAAAGCCTAGAAAGTGATGTTCTCGCTGTTGAACGCCGGGTTCTTATCCTATCGTCAGAGAGAGAAAGATTAGCACGCGAGCTGGAGCAACTTGGCGCAAGTGACGAGAGTGTAAAGGCGTTGGCCGAGGCTGAAAAAAATGTGAGTTCTATAGAGATTCAGCTTAAAACTTCGAGTGAAGCCGTGAATGCCTGCGAGCAAGCCAGTCAAAAGGCACGCCAAGCTTTGGGTGCTGTAGAAGCAACTTTGAGCGAGCGCCGAGGGTCATTAAAAGCTTTAACGTCTGAGGTACAGGGACTGCGAGACCTGCTCGCAATTGAGGAAACAAGTGCTCATCAGCCTCTGTCAAAAGACTTGCGAGCTGAAGCCGGGTTTGAAAAGGCGGTAGGGGCCGCACTTGGTGATGATGTTGAAGCCAATAGTGACGCTGAGCAAGCTCGCCACTGGCAAACACTTAAGCCCTATAGCAAAAACCCCGATTGGCCTGATGGTGTGAAGCCCCTGAGTGATATTGTTAAAGCGCCTAAAGCTTTAAATCGCCGGATTGCCCATATTGGTGTGATTATGAGCGACGAAGTAGACGGTGCTATTCTCTGTGAGAAATTAAAAGCTGGCATGCGACTTGTTAATCGCGCTGGCACCGTTTGGCGCTGGGATGGATATGTTGAAAGTGAAGGCGCACCTTCCCAAGCTGCCATTCGATTGGAGCAAGGTAACCGATTAGATGAGCTTGAAGCCAAGCTTGAAAAAGCAGAAAAAGATGCCTTGGAGGCTGAAGCAGCGGTAACCTCCTGCGAAGAAGCCGCCGCTATGGCCCGAGACAGTGAAAGCGCATCGCGATCAGCGCGGGGTGAGGCGGAGCAGCAATTGGCTACCGCTCGCCGTGACCTTGTCAGTACAGAGCAAGAGGTTAGCCAGCGTGCAACGCGTGCGAATGCTATCAAGGAAGCCGATGGACGCTTGGCAGGTGAGGCTAGTGAAGCCTCGACGAGACTTGAGAAAATTCAGACAGATATTAAAGCTTTGCCGGCTACTGACAAGCTAGAGGCTGAACTAGCCGATCAGCGAGAGAAAGTGGAAGATCTGCGAAGTGAACTTAGCCAAGCACGGGCAGCGTATGATAGTTTGCGCCGTGAAGCTGAGGCTCGTAGTGATCGCTTAATTGCTATTTCAACTGAACATGGTGCGTGGCAATTACGAGTGACCAGTGCCGAAAAACATATTAAAGAATTAGACACGCGTGACATTGAAACCAAGCAACAAATTAATGCCCTGACATCGGGCCCTGATAATCTAGAAGAAAAGCGTACTGCTCTTTTAGAACATCTTGTCGCCGCCGAAAAAGAGCGCACTGTAACATCTGATGCTCTCTCGGTTGCTGAAACATCACTTGCGACTAAAGAAAAAGAAATGCGTGAGGCGCAAGCTAAGCAGCAAGAGCTTCGCGAAACCCAGATAAGATTAGATGCTGGTGTGGAAGCCGCTTCGACACGGCGTAAAGATATTGCCGCGCAGGTGGGGGAGCGTTTTAGCTGCCCTCCAAGTCATGTGCTGGAAAAAGTGGGTATTGAAAGCTCGGATGATCTTGCCGCTTTGAGTGTCGTTGAAAATAAGCTTGAACAATTAAAGCGTGAACGGGACCGTATGGGGCCGGTTAACTTGCGGGCTGAAGAAGAGCTAAATGAAATTGACGAGCAACTAGGGCACCTAGTTGATGAACGCGCTGACCTGATTGAAGCTATTGCCCGTTTGCGTGGTGCTATTAATAGCCTCAACAAAGAAGGGCGTGAGAGGTTGCTGACGGCTTTCACTGAAGTGAACCAGCATTTTGGGGAATTGTTCCGTAGTCTTTTTGGTGGCGGTGAAGCTCACTTAAAACTCACCGAATCAGATGACCCGCTAGAAGCCGGGCTTGAAATATTTGCCAGCCCACCGGGCAAGAAAATGCAGTCACTGTCGCTGCTGTCTGGTGGCGAGCAGGCGCTTACGGCTACTTCGCTAATTTTCGCGGTCTTTATCACCAATCCAGCGCCCCTTTGTGTGTTGGATGAAGTTGATGCGCCGCTTGATGATGCCAATGTCGAGCGATTCTGTGATCTTCTTGATGAAATGCTGAAAAAAACCAATACACGGTTTTTGATCGTCACACATAATGCTGTAACGATGGCACGGATGAACCGATTATTTGGTGTTACAATGGCTGAGCGGGGTGTATCTCAACTCGTATCTGTCGATCTAGAGCAGGCGGAAGAGCTCCGAGATGCAAGTTAATATTAGCAAATATTGATGCACATTGTATTTATTGTTTAATTACATGGACTTATAATGTTTTTATTGCATCTTGACAGGCTGTGACCATAACACTATGTTGCACCCGCTTCTAGGGCCCCTCTGTGAGGGGCTTTAAAGTAGATATGACAGCTATGTAAGGTAAGACATAATGGTTGAGGACAAAGATAGCCAAGACCTTGAATTACTTAGCAAAAAGCTTAAGGCCGTTCAAAAGCGCCGCGCAGATGAAAAGCCTGAAGAGGTTGAAAGCTCTGCGATGGGAATCGCAATGAAGATTGGAATTGAGCTTGCTGTCAGTGTTGCAGTTGTAACATATCTGGGTTATCTGATCGATCAGTGGCTTGGTATTGCGCCTGTAGGGATTATTGTTGGTATGATACTCGGTTTTGCAGCCGGCTTTCGAAATGTTTTTCGTGAAGCGAGAGAAATGCAAGATCAGGTAGATACTGAAAATGAGTAAATTTTTGAGCGTGAGGATTGACCTCCGCTTGTTATAAGTGAAAGACTGAAACGTGGTAGATAAAGATCCGCTCGCCCAGTTCAAAATTAGCCCAATTGCAGAAATGTCTGTAGGTGGTCTTGATGTTACCTTTACAAATGCATCTGCATGGATGGTTGGTGTAATAGCCGTTTTATCCTACTTCTTGGTAGCCGGTATGAGCCAAAAAGCACTTGTTCCAGGTCGTTGGCAGTTACTTGTGGAAATGACATATGAATTCATAGCTAATATGGTCAAAGATAATGTGGGTCGCCAAGGGAAAGCATTTTTCCCATTTGTATTCACACTCTTTATGTTTATTTTGGGGATGAATATGGCTGGAATGCTACCTTATGGGTATACCGTAACCAGTCATATCATTGTGACCTTTACGATGGCAGCTGTCGTCTTTATTGGTGTCACCATGCTCGGGTTTATTAAAAACGGAGCAGGGTTTTTAAAACTTTTCTTGCCGTCCGGTACACCGGGCTGGCTTGTCCCGCTTATTATTCTTATCGAAATTGTGAGTTATTGTGTTCGCCCAATTAGCCTCAGTGTTCGTTTGTTTGCAAACATGCTAGCTGGCCACATTATGATGAAGATTTTTGCCGGATTTATTATTTCTTTGACCGTTGGTCTGGGCATTGCTGGTGGCTTCTTGGCTGTATTGCCATTTGCCTTCACATTGTTCCTGACGGGTCTTGAACTTCTCGTAGCCTTTTTGCAGGCTTACGTTTTCGCTATTCTAACCTGTCTATATATTAATGATGCGTTGCATCCTTCACACTAGACGGGCTCTAAGCTTATAACTTTAAACACGAATTTAAATTCGACTATTGACAATGAAAAGGAAATTAAAATGGAAGTAGAAGCAGCAAAAATGATCGGTGCTGGTCTTGCAACAATCGCGCTTGCAGGTGTTGGTGTTGGTCTTGGAAATATCTTTGGTAGCTTTATCTCAGGTGCTTTCCGCAACCCATCTGCGGCTCCAAAAGTATTCGGTAACATGATGCTTGGTTTTGCGCTTACAGAAGCTATCGCTCTGTTCGCACTGCTCGTAGTTATCTTGCTTCTCTTCGTAGTATAATTCATTCATTATCTCATCCGACGCCTAATGTAACGGGTGTCGGTTGTGATAATATTTTGATTTGATACGAAGATATAATCCGTTGAAGACAAGCCTGAAAGGCAAACAATGGTTACTAGTTATACAGAAGTAGAAGCGCAAGGTGGTAGTAAGTTACCCCAGCTTGATGCATCAACATTTGAAGAACAGCTGGCGTGGCTCTTTTTAACATTTGTTGTGTTCTATTTTATTATTTCGCGTATTGCTCTTCCTAAAATTTCCGCAGTGCTGGAAACCAGAGAAGAGATGATAGCCAATGATATTGATACGGCGGATATCAAAAGGCGCGAAGCTGAAGATGTTAAAGCAGCTTTTGAAACCACGTTGGAACAAGCCCGCAGCGAGGCGCATGCCAATGCTTTGCATGTTAAAGAAAGCAGTGCTGCTGAGTTTGCAAAAGTAAAAGCAGACCTTGATGCCAAGCTTGGCGCTGAAGCTGATAAAGCTGAAGCAAATATTGCTAAGTCTGTAGCCTCTGCCATGGCGGAGTTGGACCAGGTGGTCTCCGATGTCGCTGGTGAGCTTGTGAAAAAAGTAAGTAGTATGGATGCAGATGAAAAGAAATTATCTTCTGCTGTGAAATCTGCTCTTACAACGGCTAAGGAGGTTTAGGATGGAACATGCAACA
>CBFDBT010000118.1:0-8362 GCA_965603115.1 uncultured Alphaproteobacteria bacterium | reverse complement strand
GACGAAATAATGGTTTTTTGAATCCTCGAACTCTTTGCTCAGCTGTGCATAAGAAAAATGCTCATTGATATAGTCATCTAGCACATGATCGGGGTTATAGGGCCCATAGGTGGCATGAAAGCTATCGCTTGCTAATGTCATGAGCGCAGCAATGTCATCATCCGTAGCGGTTCTTATTTGAAACATTTTATCGCCATTATATGGAATTATTTAGTGGCACTGACAACCATCGCCTCTAGAGGAACTAAGCCTGAGTCTCCAAATTTCTCTTCAACCATATTTTGCACAGCAACAACGGCATCATCGGGATTGCCGCCGAGACTTCTTATTTCTTCAGCAAGAGGGTTTCCATTCACCATTGATTTAGCGAGCAAGGGAATATCGTGAATTTTAACTTCTTTTTTAAGTCGGGTAATCTCAATTTTTTTAAAACCAACCGCTTCTAGCGAGGCTCTAATGCCATCTGGGTCATCATAACCAAAGGGCACATTCAAAAATTGTGGCGGGTCTTTTTCGAAAAATTGATCTAAAAGAGCATTGGCATGTTTGATCAGTGGGTTGACATCAAGGGAGCCCCATACGTTGAAAATGTAAGTTCCGCCATTACTGAGGGCACGATATACTTCTTGATAAGAGCGGTCTCTGTCAGGGAAAAACATCACGCCATATTGGCAAACAATGGTGTCAAATGAAGCATCATCAAAAGGCAGGTCTGTGGCATCAACGGCTTGGAATTTTACATTCTCACCGCTTTCAAACTTTTTTGCTGAGTAATCAAGCATTGGTGGATTGAGGTCTGTAGCAATAATATCGATGTCTGCAGCGAGAGCGCTTCTGAGCTTACGAGTAACAATCCCTGTTCCAGCTGCAAGTTCGAGAAGGTTTTTGCGGGCTACTGCCGCGGCGCGGGCCGTTATATCTGCGGCGTAGACTTCAAATAAAACTGGGCCTAGACCTTTGTCATAATAATCGGGCACATTTCCGGTAAAATTAGATGCTAAACTCATTTTATCTCCCCTTCATTCGTTGTTAGAGTAAGATACTTAATCAACTATTAAGTTGCAAGGGTAATAAAAAAGGCGACCAAATGGCCGCCTTTTAAGGATCTATCAGTGATATCTAGAGTGCCTTGATGATGTTATCGACCATCTTTTTGGCGTCCGAGAAAAGCATCATAGTATTGTCTCTAAAGAAGAGTTCATTATCAACGCCAGCATAACCACTGCTCATGGAGCGCTTGATGAAGAGCACAGTTTTGGCTTTTTCAACATCGAGAATTGGCATGCCAAATATTGGACTTTGCGGATCGGTTTTAGCCGATGGGTTGGTCACATCATTAGCACCGATAACAAAGGCAACATCGGCTTGTGCAAACTCACTGTTGATATCTTCCAGCTCGAATACTTCATCGTATGGCACATTGGCTTCGGCCAGCAACACGTTCATGTGGCCTGGCATGCGGCCCGCAACAGGATGAATGGCGTAGGAAACGTCGACGCCTTCCTCTTTGAGCATATCCACCATCTCTTTAAGTGCGTGCTGGGCTTGCGCGACCGCCATGCCGTAACCCGGCACGATGATAACCTTAGCGGCATTTTTCATAATGAAAGCGGCATCGTCAGCACTGCCTTGTTTAACAGGGCGTGTTTCGACTTCGCCAGTGCCTGTAGGGCCAACATCGCCAAAACCACCAAGGATAACACTAATGAAGCCACGGTTCATGGCTTTACACATGATATAGCTGAGGATGGCACCAGACGAGCCTACAAGTGCGCCTGTTACAATAAGCGCGCTGTTGGAGAGCGTAAAGCCGATACCAGCTGCGGCCCAGCCAGAATAACTGTTGAGCATGGAAACCACCACAGGCATATCCGCGCCGCCAATTGGAATGATAAGCAGGAAGCCAATTAGGAAGCTGGCCGCCGTTACCCACCAAAGAACATTGATGCCGAGGATGACAGCATTTTGGTCTGCTGCATAATGGGCTATGCCACCAAGAATGAAGATAAAGATTGCGCCATTAATTATATGACGAGCCGGTAGCATGATAGGTGTGCCACTCATGGTGCCATTTAGTTTTAAAAAGGCAATAACTGACCCTGAGAATGTGATCGCACCGATCGCGATACCCAAGCTTAGTTCGATTTTTGAGGCCATGAAAATGGCACCGTCGTTGCCCACAATACCAAAGGCGAATGGGTTAAGGGCCGCTGACGCGGCTACCATTACTGCGGCTAAACCCACTAGTGAGTGGAAGGCTGCAACGAGTTGTGGCATAGCTGTCATGGCGATACGCTGGGCAATGACCAAGCCGATACCACCGCCTATGATCACGCCGCCAATAATCCATGACCACTGTACATTCTCCAGATTCATCAATGTAACAACCACAGCAATGGTCATGCCGAGCATGCCATAAAAGTTACCTTGACGAGAAGATTCTGGTGATGACAGACCCCGAAGGGACATTACGAATAAAACACCTGCTACGAGATAAAGCAGAGCTGTTGAATTTGCTGTTAAATTAATCATTAATCAATCCCCCTACTTTTTCTTTTTCTTATACATTGCCAGCATGCGATTGGTGACAGCGAAACCACCAAAAATATTCACGCAGGCCAAGCCAACTGCTATACCGCCAAGTGCCTGAGCGAGTGGGTCGCCTCCAGCGCCAGCTGCTACCAGTGCTCCCACTACGATCACGCTGGAAATGGCATTGGTCACACTCATGAGCGGGGTGTGCAGGGCAGGTGTAACGCTCCACACTACATAATAGCCAACGAAGATAGCCATAACAAAAAGGCTAAATTGGTGAATGAACGGGCTTACAATTAGATCTTCCATTTTATTCTCCCTCCGACTTTGGCATAAATTGTGGATGAACCAGTGCACCATCGCGACTGATTAGGGTTCCGGTTATAATCTCGTCTTCCCAGTCTACTGACAGGGATTTACTTTCAGCATCTACAAGCGGTGTTATAAAATGTACCAAATTGCGCGCATATAGTGCAGATGTGTCTGCTGCCAGTCGAGAGGCAATATTGAGATGACCAATAATAGTGACACCGTGCACTTCTACCACTTCACCAGCTTTGGATAGTTCACAGTTGCCACCAGCTTCAACCGCCATATCAACGATGACGCTACCAGGTTTCATGCTTTTGACCATGGCTTCGGTTATTAGCATTGGGGCAGGGCGTCCCGGGATCAAGGCTGTGGTGATAGCGATATCTTGTTTGGCAAGAGTTGATGCAATCAGCTCAGCTTGCTTGGCTTTATATTCGTCGCTCATTTCCTTGGCATAACCACCGCTGGTTTCTGCTTCGGCTGTTTCATCGTCTTCGACCATAACAAATGTGCCGCCAAGGCTTTCTACTTGTTCTTTGGCAGCTGCGCGAACATCGGTTGCGCTGACAATGGCACCGAGGCGCTTGGCAGTGGCAATAGCCTGAAGACCAGCAACACCGGCTCCCATCACGAGTACGCGAGCTGGAGCAACTGTGCCCGCCGCTGTCATCATCATAGGGAAGGCGCGACCGAAATATTCAGTGGCGTCTAAAACGGCTTTGTAGCCCGCCAAATTTGATTGCGAAGAGAGAACGTCCATCGACTGAGCGCGGGAGATACGCGGGACCATCTCCATGGCAAAGGCAGATATGCCTGCTTTGGCATAGGCATCGAGGCGGTCCTTTTCCTTAAAGGCATTAAGAACGGATATATGGAGCGCTCCGCTTTTGGCACCGCTAATATCGTCCATCTCAAGACCTTGAACCGCAACAATAACATCTGCGTCTTTAATCGTGGCTTTTGTGTTGGCGCCAATGGTGGCACCTTCAGCGGTATAGTCAGCATCACTAATATGAGCTTTAGCCCCAGCGTCTTTTTCGACGACGACGTCAAAGCCTAATCCGATGAGTTTTTTTACAGATTCAGGTGTGGCTGCGACCCGTTTTTCATTATCGCGGCGTTCCCTCAAAACAGCTAGTTTCATGGGCGGTGTCTCCCTTTTAATGACTACAGTATATCTATTGACCTTAGCTTATGAAGCTAAACTATAAACTGCGACATATTTACGCAACTAAATAATATTATTAAATAGGGTGAAGGTAATAATATTGCGTTTGCTTAGGGTTACCTCTTTGCTATGAATTTTTAGTGATTTTTCTCTAGTGTGCACTGTCCTGAAATGATACAGTTTTCATTCAGGGAGATAATAATGGAAAATACGATATTAATCGTTGATGACGAGGCAACGCAGCGACGATTGCTTGAGGCGGTAGTGACAAAGGCTGGTTATAGGGTTGAGGTTGCTTCAGGTGGAAGTGAGGCCATTGACCGACTGTTGGATGGCTCAGGTGGTATCGACGCTGTTATTCTTGACCTTTCTATGCCTGTCGTTGATGGCATTGATGTATTGCAAGCCGTTCACCCCAAGTTGCCTGATCTGCCAATTGTTATGCTCACTTCACACTCATCTATCAAAAATGTTGTCGATGCCATGCAAGCGGGGGCCAATGACTTTTTAATCAAGCCAGCGAGTGCAGAGCGTATAAGATCAGCTATTGAAGCCGCTCTTGGAACCAGTGCTTTTGTTGGTGAGATTGAAACTTTAGGGCATGAGCTTGGTGCACAACATGGCTTTGAAGGCATTGTTGGGTCGTCACCTCTAACGCAAGAGACTATTGAGCTTGCAAAGCGGGCATCACGCTCGGGCATTCCAGTATTGCTCGAGGGTGCATCGGGTGTTGGTAAAGAGGTTTTTGCCCGCGCCATCGCTGAAAGTAGTGTTCGTGGAGATAAGCCCTTTGTTGCTGTCAACTGTGGAGCAATTCCTGAAAATTTGGTTGAAAGCATTCTCTTCGGCCATGAAAAGGGCGCCTTTACGGGGGCGAATGACAAGCATGTTGGCAAGTTCCAAAAAGCCGATGGCGGTACGCTCTTTCTTGATGAAGTGGGAGAGTTGCCCCTTGATATTCAAGTTAAGCTCTTGCGTGCTATTCAAGAGGGGGAGATTGATCCTGTTGGTGCTAAAGCGCCTGTCAAAGTCGATATTCGTATTATTTCTGCGACCAATAAAAACCTACAGTCGCGCATACACAGTGAAGAGTTCCGTGAGGATTTATTTTACCGTTTGGCAGTGTTTCCAATTCTCATACCAACCCTTGCAGAGCGCAAAGAAGATATACCAGCTCTCGCCAATTATTTTGTTGAACGCATTGTGGCGATGGAAAAACTGGAACCCAAGCATCTGAGCAACGAGGCGATGGAACTTTTAATGAGTTATGCCTGGCCGGGTAATATCCGCCAATTGCAAAATGCCCTGTTTCGCGCGGTTATAATGTCCGATGGCCGAGAAGTTGGGGTTGATAGCTTTTTACATCTATTGGGCCGAGAAGCCGCGCAAGGGGCGGAGACTAAAACTGTGATGCCTCACACGCCAACGCTGACGCCAAGTCAGGCGCTGGGTGTTGGGATTGATACGATGGTGTTGCACGCCGACGATGGGCATATTCGCACCTTGGCTGACGTGGAGGCCGAGCAGATAACGCGCGCGGTTAAGCATTATGATGGCCGCATGTCAGAAATTGCACGCCGCTTAGGCATTGGTCGCTCTACACTTTATCGCAAGATGGAAGAAATGGGCCTGAAGGAAAAAGCGTGATAGGTTTTTTTGACAGCGGTAGTGGTGGGCTAACCGTCATGGAGGGATGCCGCAAGCTGATGCCCGAGGCATCCTTTGTTTATTTGGGTGATCACGCTAATGCGCCATACGGACACCGTGATAATCAGACCATTGTTGACCTGACAAAGGCGGGCGTTGATGCCTTGTTTAAAGCGGGCTGTTCGCTTGTTGTGTTAGCCTGCAACACAGCAGCAGCCGTAGCCCTTAGAACTTTGCAGCAGGAGTGGCTTCCTAAAGCATGGCCAGACAGAAACATTCTCGGTGTGCTCGTGCCAATGGTGGAAGCCGTGAGCGGTGTGCCTTGGGCTGATGAGCAACCATCACAAGAGAGCGCGAAAGATATTCGTAATATTATATTATTTGCCACAAGCAAAACAGTGGAGAGTGGCGCTTACGCGGAAGAGCTCGCGAAGAGGGCGCCTAATCTCACACTCATTCAAAAAGCTTGTCCCGGTTTGGTCGATGCTATTGAGGGCGGTGCAGGGCAATTGCCGCTCGCTGGGCTGGTTAAGGGGTATGTAGATGAGGCACGCAAAGAACTTGGTGGAGGAAAATTTGATACCGCCGTGCTTGGCTGCACGCATTTCCCCATGGTCGAGCATTTGTTCAGGCAAGCTTTGGGCGAGGATATGCCACTATACAGCCAGCCTGACGTGGTAGCCGAAGCGTTAGGGCGCTACATTGCAGCGCACCCAGAATATAATATTAAAGGCGGTAAGGTGACACGTCTACTTTCTACCAGCCCGCAAAAAGATATCATCAGTTGGGACAAGGGCCAGCCTCATCCAGAAGGCGAACGCATCACATTTGAACAGATTAAGTTTTAAACCTGTGCTTAGTCGTCTGTATCGGGTGTATCTGGCTGCGTGCCGGCACCTTCAAGCGCATGCATATAAACGTCCAAGAGGGCTTCCATCTCTTGACGGTCACTTGGTTCCATTTTACGAATTTTAATCACGGTGCGCATAATCTTGGTATCGAATCCAACAGATTTTGCTTCCGCGTAAACCTCTTTCAGGTCTTCTGCTATCGCTTTTTTCTCTTCTTCCAGGCGTTCAATACGCTCTATAAAACTGCGGAGATGATCCCCCGCGATGCCGCCATTATTACTCATTGATATAATCCTTATTAGTATGGGCCTTATTGGTATGGGCTTAAAATTTTGCCGACTATAGGGCCACGCTCAAGATGTTTCAACGGCCTAATGTGCAAAAGCTTATTTTTTATTTTTAGCGAGGCTCTCGTCCATTAATGCAAGCTGCGCGTCGGTGGCGGGTGTCTGGTGCTTTTCTTTATAGTCATCATACGACATGCCGTAAATATGGTCGCGCGCCTCTTCTTTGCTGATGTCCATGCCCTCTTCTTGAGCTGCATCATAATACCATTTACCAAAGCAATTGCGGCAAAAGCCGGCAAGGCCCATAAGGTCAATATTTTGTGCATCGGTGCGGTGCTGCAGATGTTCGATCAAGCGACGGAATACGGCGGCTTCAACAGCGGTTTGTTTGTCGGTCATTTTTAATTCTCTTCAATATTGTTTTCTAGAGCATCAATACGATTTTCTAGGTTGCCAATAATTTCTTGCATCCTCATTTGTCATTGCGGCCCCCGAGCCGCAATCTATTATACGCATCAAGTTGCACATTGAAAGAGGCACTACGTCGAAAGCCCTGAGAAGGGCCCAGTTGCCTAATGGATTGCGGTTCAAGCCCGCAATGACGGGAGGCGGGGTTAAAATAAGTCATCTCTAGACATGCATTCGTCCAGGCAATCAGCGAGTAGGGCCGCCCACTGCCGGATCATGCCTTCACCCTCAGTGATAAGGTCGGACCTGATTTCGATCACGGTTTGCGGCAAGCCATGGTCTGCGCCGTGGCGCTGCATGGTGTAGTATAGGTCTTTGCCGCTATATGGCTGGTTCACACCAACAACAAGATCGGTTTCGCGCTCAATCAGCCCAATCATAGCTTGCGCTAACCGTGGATCTTCGTCCCACATAAAGCCTATTTGCCATGGGCGATCAATTCCGTCCATAGTCGGCGTAAAGCTATGTAGCCCTATGACCAGTGGATTGTGGCCTTCATCAACATGGTCACTAATAATATCTGCGCAGGCATTGTGAAACGGGTCATAGTAAGCGGCCTTACGATTTTTTATGTTGCTATCAGATAATTGCTGATTGGCAGGCACTAGTGTCCCGTCCGAGATATGGGGAACCAGAGAGCTGTGATCAGGGTGGCGGTTGCAATCGATGAGCAGTCGAGAGGTAGGTGCGAAGATGGCAGGTACGTCCATCATAAAGCTCATGCACCTTGCAACATCAGCCGCGCCAATGTCCCATCCGATATGGCTATCTAGAACACCGGCATCTAGTCCGAGGTTTTCATAGCCTTCAGGAATATGATTTGTGGCATGGTCACATAGAATAACCACACCTTCCCGCGAATTTGGGTGTAAAATCGTAGGTTTCATTGTTTCTATTGTCATTAGGGCTTGCCCCTGTATAAAAGCTGACACATTATAGATATATGTTAAGGTGCAGGACTAACCTGTCAACAGGGAACAAGCTTATCTTATACCTTAGAGAGTTTGAGCCTAGAATAAATTGGAGATACCCCTGTGAATGAGGGTCTAGACATCAATACAATTAAGCGTCAAAGAAAAACCAAAATCATTGCA
>CBFDBT010000117.1:0-8377 GCA_965603115.1 uncultured Alphaproteobacteria bacterium | reverse complement strand
CATCGCTAATCACACGAAACAAGAAGTTTATTTCAGGGATGTGGAACTAGAAGACGGGAAAATTCTTAAAGCCACTCAAAGGGTTATGGCTGATGGATCTGTTGTAACGATGTATCGTGATGTCACGTTAGAGAGAGCAGAAGAGAACCTTATCAAAGCGATGGCTCTACGAGATGGTTTGACGGGTCTAGCTAACCGTCGTGCCTTTGATGCGCAGATTGAGGGTGCATTGAACATCCATCGCTCTCAACAAGCACCATTTCTTTTAGCTTTTATAGATCTGGATGATTTCAAGGCTGTCAATGATACGCAGGGTCATGGGGCTGGAGATGCTGTCCTTCAGTTTGTAGCGTCCATAATACAATCTCACATCAGAGAAGCGGATATTGCTGTTCGACTTGGGGGAGATGAATTTGCTATCATTTTCCATGAAACAGATGATGCGGGCCTCGCCGAGGAACGCTTGAACCACATTATCAAAGAGATACAGGCGTTAGATGAATTGGAAGGGTGTCCGATTAATGTGGGCGCTAGTGCGGGTTTGGCCTGTTGTCCATATGATGGGACTAACGCGAGTATTCTTATGGAGGCTGCAGATAAGGCCTTATATAGTGCGAAAGAAAAGGGTAAAGGCCAGGTTTGTAGCTATTCTGGTTAGGTTATCCCCTGATTTTTTCTATAATTTTAGCCGCATCTTTGTCATTTAGAGCTTTCCCGCCAAGCTCTGGTGCGGTTGGCCACGTCTCATCAACCCAATGACTGTCAGCAAATTCAATGGCTTGACTGTAACGGGGTATAACATGAAAATGTAAATGAGGATCAACCATCATTAACATTAAATAATTTATTTTATCATAGCTAAAAGCAAGTTTTAGACGTTTTTCAATATAAGATACAATTTCTTTTAAATCAGCGGATTCCTCAGTTGTGATATCTGCAAAATTTTCACATGGGCGACTGAGAGAAAGAATGGCACTGCCCAGGGTCGGCTGAAAGGGTCTGAGTGATAAATGCCAATAGGCACTTTCCATAATTAAATAGTTGTTAACATTAAATTTTTCATTAAATAGCCGAAAATTATTTTCTGTCATTCTCTACTCGATTTGTTTAGGGTTTCATGATGCATTTTATAGATTTAAGTGTAACCTGAATGATACAACAAGATATTATAAAATGTTATATATTGTTGGCTGGTTGAAATATCTTGACAAATGGCTCTTAAGATAGGAATTTCGCACAAATTGTAAAAAGGGGGCCTGCTCTAGGCATTGTGCTTATGCTTCATATGTTCTATTGTGCTCACAAAATAATAAATAATTAATATTATTCCAGGAAGGATATTAAATGTCTGGATCGATTAAAGTAGCCGTTATTGGCGTTGGAAACTGTGCCAGCTCCCTTATTCAGGGCATTTATTACTACGGTGATGCTAACGGCGAAGTGCCCCCAGGGCTATTGCATAACCGTGTTGGTGGCTATGCTCCGGGCGATATCAAAATTGTTGCCGCTTACGATGTTGATAAACGTAAAATCGGTAAAGATGTTAATGAAGCTATTTACGAAAAACCAAATAACACCACAGTGTTTAACGCTGATGTGCCGCCAACAGGTACTATAGTGCGTATGGGTAATGTGCTAGACGGTGTTGCACCGCATATGGCAGATTATAAAGATGACCGTACTTTCCTTGTCTCAGATGCTGATCAGCCAACTGTTGATGATGTAGTTGCTCACTTAAAAGAAGTTGGCGCTGAGATCATTATGAATTATCTGCCAGTTGGTTCACAAAAAGCCACTGAATTTTACGCTGAAGTTGCTCTAAAAGGCGGCTTTGCATTCGTTAACAATATTCCAGTGTTTATCGCCTCTAATCCTGAATGGGCTGAGCGTTTCCGCGTGGCAGGTGTGCCGGTTATTGGTGATGATATTAAAGCGCAGGTTGGAGCAACCATTGTTCACCGTGTTCTTACAGACCTTTTTGCTAAGCGCGGCGTTCCGCTTGACCGGACATATCAGCTTAATACCGGTGGTAACACGGACTTTTTGAACATGAAAAGCCAAGACCGTCTGGCATCAAAGAAAATATCCAAAACTGAAGCTGTACGATCAGTTGCCGGCAACCATATGGATGATGATGATATCCATATTGGCCCGTCTGACTATGTTCCTTGGCAGAATGATAATAAGATTTGCTTCCTGCGTATGGAAGGTCAGCTCTTTGGTGGTGTACCAATGGATATTGAGCTGCGCCTCTCTGTTGAAGACTCACCAAACTCAGGTGGTGTGGCTGTGGAAACTATTCGTTGCGCCAAACTCGCGTTAGAGCGTGGCCTTGCTGGACCAATTCATGCTCCATCTTCTTTCTTTTGTAAGCATCCTGCAATTCAGATCACTGATGATGATGCGCGTGAGCGCACAGAAGCCTTTATCGCCGGCGCTTCTCCGGACATTACTTTAGATAAAGCTGCAGAATAACTAAGCTTGAGAGTCATTTTATGACCAAAGATATGCTAATTGTTGCGGCGGGAATGGGTTCCCGCCTGCAGGATGTGGGTATATCCAAGCCACTCGTGCCACTTCTGGGGGTGCCGCTAATAGAACGGGTCATTGCTACGGCCCACGAGGCTGGTATTACTCGCTTTGTTATCGTGACTGGTCATCTGCGCCAAGAGCTGGAAGCTTATCTCACAATTGTAGCCGAGCGCTATGATGTGATGGTCGAGACGGTTTTTAATCCTGACTATAAGCTGCCCAATGGCCACTCTGTGATGGCCGCCAAGGGTCATTTACCAAATCATTTCTTGTTGGCAATGTGTGACCATATGATGGACGCTGAGATGGTAACAGAAATGGCCGCACTGGAAATAGCTGACGGCACCGTAGTTCTGGGTGTTGATCGTCGCCTTGATAACCCGCATGTTGATCTTGAAGATGTGACACGGGTGAAAACCAACGGAGACCATATTGATCGCATAGGAAAGCTCATAGAGGACTATGATGCTTTTGATACTGGTATTTTCCACTGTACACCGGGCTTTTTTGATGCGCTGCAAATAGCCTTTGATAAGGGCCACGATAATATTTCAGGTGGCATGATGGAACTGGTCGCCAAAGATATGGCTTGGACGCACACGGTCGGTGATTATACGTGGATCGATGTTGATGACACCCATATGTTTGAGCTGGCTGCAAAAGTTTTGTCGACAAATCCTGTGAAAAAGAAAAGCGCCTAATTAAACTACTCACACTCTTCCTTATAAAGGATTGCCAGTAGCTCATCGTTGAGTTTCGAGGCGCGGTTAATGCTTCTGGGCAGGCGATCATGTGGGTGGTTAATCATGTTACCATTGCTATTGTCAAAAGTGATATCGAAGCCAAAGTTTTCCGCTGGTTGAAACTCTGGTCCCAAGTGAAAGGTGCGATCGTCAGTTTTTTCTGCGATAGTGCCGGAAATGCGAAATTTTATGTGCAGATCAGGTTTTGCAGGCCTTTTTGACTTCATAATGCTTGGGTTTCAGGAAATGAAATATTGGAGCATTCTGCCAAAAATTCTTCAGAGTATTCTATGCAACCACTGTGCCATCTGTCGTGGCTATGAACTTAAAGACTATATTCGCGAGAAACGGTCGCTATGCGCGTGGTATAGGCTTTATACCATTTTTGTTTGCCAGCTTTTTGCGCTGTTTGATGCTCGGATACGGCTTTCCACTTTTTAATAGCCTCTTCATCGCGCCAGTAAGAAACCGTAATACCTGTACCGTCGTCGCCGCGCACGCTTTCCAGGCCTAGATAGCCATCTTGTTTGGCCGCAAGCTCTACCATTGCATCGGCTGTTTGGACGTAGCCATCATTTGGTTTCGCTACATATATGTTGGTGAAAATTACGGCGACATAGGGAGGTGTTGGCGTTGAGGCAATGGTGTCCATAATTGATCCTTTATATAAAGTGGAAACTATGTATAGTCATAGTTGGGTCATGAACCCATAAAAAAATAAAGCGAGGATAAAATGAATATATTTAAAACAACTCTAACCGTAGCTCTGGCGACAGGACTTTCTGCCTGTTCGATTGATATTGATAGTGATCACAGTGATGGCTATTATCGTTCATTAGACCGTACACCAGCTGCACCCAGTCTGCCTTTTTCTGAAGCTGTGCGCTTTGACAATACACTCTATCTCTCCGGTGCAATTGGAATTGATCCTGCAACAGGTAGGCTGGTTGAAGGTGGTATTACAGCAGAAACACGTCAGACAATGCAGAATATTGATGCGAGTTTGATCAAGCACGGCCTTACTCGTTCAGACGTTATCAAATGCACAGTCTTTATGGCTGATATATCTGAGTGGCAAATGATGAATGATGTTTATGTCACTTATTTTGGTGATAAATTACCAGCCAGAAGTGCTCTGGGAGCAAATGGTCTGGCGCTAGATTCCCGCGTCGAGATTGAATGTATAGCAGCCTATAACTAAAGCGGGTTATCCGTTACATCATACGCTGGAAGTGCCAGCGTATGATGAAAGTCATAGATGTTTAGAGCAATTCGCAAGCGATCATGATTATACCTACAACGCCAGCAGCCCAAAAGAGTGGGCGGACCATTGGCCAACCTGCCAAATAGATCACAGCGTGTGCTACACGGGCGTAAAAGAATATCTGAGCGCCAAGTACAGTTGTTTCATTGCTGATACCAGCCGCAAATGCGATAAACACCACAATCGCGAACAGCAAAAGATTTTCATACATATTTGCTACAAGGCGGTTAGCGCGCTTTCTAAATACGCCTGGCTCAGGCAAATCATCCCGCGGCCCTGCCTGTGTCATAGCACCATTATCCAAGATGGCCTTAGATGCAGGTATCAGTACCAATACAAATGCAAGGATTGTGCTGTAAAGCAGCATAGTGAGTTCGATAGTCATTTTAGTTCTCCCCTAAATTTAAAGTAAGGGGATGATGGCAGCTAATTAGCTTAATGGCAAATTTTAGCTAAGAAGTGTTCCTACATTTTTTCAACCAAAATGCTGCCGATAGAATATCCAGCACCAAAAGAGCAGATAACGCCCTTGTCGCCGCTTTTAAGATCTTTTTTATATTTATCAAAAGCAATGATGCAGCCAGCGCCCGCTGTATTGGCATATTCATCAAGAACTATTGGGGCCTCCAGCTGTGTTGCGTCACGGCCAAGCAGCTTGCGTGCTGCAAACTGGTTCATGTTGATGTTGGCTTGATGCAGCCACATGCGTTTAACTTCAGTAATATCTACGCCTTCGCTTGCAATATGGTCTTGAACGAGTTGGACGACCATTGGCACAAGTTCTTTAAAGACAGTGCGGCCATTTTGCAGAAATCGAAAGCGGGGGTCGTCAATTTTGTCTCGCTCCAGCATGATGCGGCTACCAAAGTGTGCCGAAATATTGGTTGAATATTTAGAGAAGTTTTTACGGGATAGTATTTTAAAGGCGTGCTCGGATTTGCAGTCTTCAGCCTTTTCAATCACCATTGCAACACAAGCATCCCCAAAAATAAAATGACTGTCACGGTCAGTGTAGCTCATGAAAGGAGAAAGATACTCACATGTGAGCACAAGCGCTTTGTTAGCCATACCAGATAGGATCGCGTCGCTAGCTGTTGAAATGCCAAAGGTTGCTGACGAGCAGGCTGATGCCATATCAAAGGCAAAGCCCGTGCCGCCAATAAGGTCCAGCACTTCGGCGGACATGGCGGGTGTTATACGCTCAGATGTAGATGAAGCCGAGATCACCAGATCAATTTCACTGCCATCAATGCCTGCTTCAGCTAAGGCTTTTTCCGCTGCAGCCATCATCATTTTGATCATCACGGGCTGACCGTCAATTTCAGATTCAGCCAGATCACAAAGCTCAGGGCGCATAAGGTCAACATCAAGAGGGCCCTTGGTATCCATTAGGTAGCGTTGTTTGATGCCTGATACACTTTCAATAAATTCAGCACTGGATAGCGGTTTTTCTTGTAGGTCGCCGGCTTTAATTTCGCTGGCATGTTCGGCATTATATTTTTCAGCCCATTCATTATAAACGGAAACAAGTTCTTCATTAGAGATGGCATGTTCCGGTGTGTATAGTCCAGTTCCGCTTATAGCAAGATTAGTCATGTAAGTACCTTTTTTATCAGATTAGAGCATCAGTGCAGTTTTATGTTTTTTCAACGACGAGGCCGCCTATGGAATATCCAGCACCAAAAGAGCAAATGAGGCCCTTGTCGCCAGACTTTAAATCATCGCGGTGCAAGTGGAAGGCTACGATTGAGCCAGCACCTGCTGTGTTGGCATATTCATCAAGCACCACTGGCGCCTCATGGGGCTCCGGTAATCTGCCAAGCAACTTCTTGGCGGCATACATATTCATATTGATATTCGCTTGATGCAGCCACATACGAGAGAGGTCTTCAACGCCCATGCTGCATTCACCTAGTTGTTCTTCAATAAAACTGGTTACCAGCGGCAGTAGCTCTTTAAAGACCTTGCGGCCCTGCTGAACAAAAAACATGTCGGGACGAAACATGGCATCTTCAATCAATCGGGTGAAGGGGCCGTATTCTGAGCGGATATTGCTTGAAAATTCAGTTGCTGCTTTGGTGTTTATGATTTTCCAACTGTCTTTGGCTGTACAGGTATCAGCGCTTTCAATGACAAGAGCAGTACAAACATCCCCAAAAATAAAATGACTGTCACGGTCTTGGTAATTCACTAAAGTACTAAAGATTTCAGGATTTACCACAAGAGCACATTTTGAGCGCCCGGAGAGAATAGCATCATAGGCTGAAATGAGCGCGAAGGTTGCCGACGAGCAGGCCATAATAAGGTCCATGGCATACCCTTTAGCGCCAAGGTGCTTTTGCACTTCTATAGAGATAGCTGGAAAATAGCGTTGTTGAAGAGCCGCGCCAGAGACAACATAATCAACATCTGCACCTGTTTTTCCGGCGGCCTTGAGAGCTTGATTAGCAGCTTTGATCGACCAGTCTGCTTGCAGGCATGGGGTTTCATCATCACCAAGGGCAGAGTCTTTTATTTCACTTTGCATGCGGCTGGTGTCTAAAGTGCCGACCTTATCGATCACGTGGCGGTTTTTAATGCCCGAAGCTTTTTCAATAAACTCAGCACTTGAATAGGCTTTAGCTTCAACCTTACCAGCTTCAATATCGGCAGCATTTTCTTGATTAAATTGGTCAACAAATTTATTAAAAGATTCAACTAGCTCATCATTGCTGATTTTGTCTTCTGGAGCATATAGCCCAGTACCTGAAATAACTATATCAGTCATGTAACCCCTTTCCTGACTCAGAGCATCACTGGTCAAGCTTTCTTGAAATATAACATTATTACTATGTTATATGACATATTGAACTGCCGACATATAAAGAGTTTTTGCCTCAGATACAAACAAAGAAAGGACATATTTGAGTAGCTTTTAAAAAAAACGTTATTTTTGAGTGTGATAGGCAAGGAGCTGTGCTAAATCTCTTTTATGAAATATTTTTTAATTTACAGGAAATCTGTTTTAAATGTCTATATGGGGTAAAATAATTGGCGGTGCAGCTGGCATGGCCCTTGGCGGTCCGCTTGGAGCCTTAATCGGTGTCAGCGTTGGCGCAGCAGTTGACGCAGGCGTTGACCGTGCGTTGCCAAGTGCTGAAGCCACCCGACATATTACTTTTACCATTGGTGTGATCGCTCTAGCCGCCAAAATGGCTAAGGCAGATGGCACAGTAACCCGCGAAGAGGTTGATGCCTTTAAGCAGGTATTTAAGGTACCGCCATCGGAAATGAAAAATGTTGGTCGCATTTTCGACCTTGCACGCAAGTCAACGGCAGGTTTTGAGGCCTACGCCAAACAAATCGGCAATCTCTTGATAGATAGTCCAAGAGTGCTTGAGGACTTGCTTGAAGGCCTCTTCTTTATTGCCAAAGCTGATGGTGAAGTACACCCTGCTGAACTTGAGTTTTTAGAAGTTGTTGCAGGCATTTTTGGGTTTTCCGAGCTTGAGTTTGAAAGTCTGGCTGCTCGCCATGTTGGTCCTGACATGGATAGTCCTTATACTATTCTGGGTATTGACCCAAAGGTAGATGATGCGACTTTGAAAAAGCATTATCGAAAGCTTGTTGTCGAAAACCATCCCGACAAATTGATGGCTGAAGGGGTGCCGCATGAATTTATTTCAGTGGCAACTGAGCGTTTGGCACAGATAAATGCCGCTTATGACCGCGTTGCAGCAGACAGAGGGCTTAAATAATGCGCTTTCATCATCTGCTATTCCTTCTTTTAATCAATATGATATGGGGGCTAAGCTTCATTGCGATTAAATATGCAACGGCAGAGCTTTCTCCAGTTTTA
>CBFDBT010000116.1:0-8572 GCA_965603115.1 uncultured Alphaproteobacteria bacterium | reverse complement strand
GGCACTTCACCTTAAAAGATGAGCCCTACCCTGAACGATATTTTGATTTTGAAATAGAATAACCAACAACTAAACAACCAAAGGGGAGAAAAGATATGACACCATCACCAATTATAGGGCCAGTGCTCGCGCAAGTCGGGCTTACTCTCGTTATGCTGCTCTGGCTTTATGCCAAGCGCATGCCGGCGATGTCCAACGCAAAAGTAGACCCTGAAAGCCTGCAACGTAAAGACCCAAAGGTTGCTGGAACAATGCCGCTCAGCACGCATTTTCCTGCGGATAATTTTGTGAATTTATTTGAAGCGCCCATGTTATTTTTTGTTATGTGCTTTGTTGTGCACTTAACGGGTTACAATGATATGGTGATCATCAACATGGCTTGGGCTTATGTTTTTCTGCGCGCTCTACACAGCATTATTCAAAGCACCTACAATCGCGTTGTACATCGCTTTATAGTTTACATGCTCAGTTCATTTGTACTTATCGCCATGTATGCTCGCATTACACTTGCGTATATTGCCTGATTTATCATTTCTGAAAAGGAATCCGGGTCTCAGATAAATCTGAGGCCCGGAGGAAACGTAGTCTAGGTTATGTAAGAAAGAGCAACCACTTTAAAAAGCGTGAAAAGCAAGGGGTCAAATTCTCACCAAATCATGCTGCTCACCTAATTGTATAACAGAATAGCGTTACTAATTCATTACGATCCATCGCATTAAACAATCACTTTATCGAAAACTATGCTATCACCTGTCGGCATTTCATGAGAAAATGCCATGAAATGAAATTAATGAATGAGATTATTGCGTGACACATCCAGACTCCGACCCGAAATCACCTTCTAATTCTTTGGTAACTATACGCACCTGTCATGAAATGACTGAGGCTCAAGTCTTGCGCGGACTATTGGAGCAGCACGACATCCCCACCATAATAGATAATGAACATGTCAGCTCCGTCATACCCTCTTTAACATCCACCATGACCTTGCCAGTAAAGGTGCGTGTTGAAGATGAAAAACGCGCAAAGCTACTCATAGAAAATGTAAAACCAATTACAGGCCAACAACCCCATTACCTTCTTGAGCTTGAAGAATGCCCTGCTTGTGGAAGCAGTCGAATTTTACAATACAAATGGTTTCTTCCTTGGTTCATGGGTTTCAACAAACCTGATATTGAAGGACCATATCATCGTTGCATGGCGTGTGGTAATGGGTGGCGCGCAGAAGGCAGTCGCAAAGAAAACCAAATGCTACTTGCTGTCTTCGGTAGTGCCGCAGCTTTTGGCCTCATCTGGCTGCTTTTATATATTATAGGCTGGCTCAGATATAACTTATAAAAGCAACCTGTTGCAATTTGCAATTTTATTGCAATTTGCAACACATATTGATTGCAATTTGCAACAGTTCAGTTATGGCTCACGAGTTTGATTTTAGAAAATCCCAGAATTCTGCAATTTTTGGGCGACTCAAAAACTGGCACGCTAATTGTAATTATAATAGCAGCAGGTATACGATGGTGAATTTAAATACTCGACCCCCAATCGTGCAGTCATTGTCATATACCTGCTAAAGTAACTTGTTAAGAAACGGCCTACCTTGGTAGGTCGTTTTTTTATGTCTTGGGAAAATCTTTTTAAAGACTGGGTATGGCTTCAATCAGCCTAGGGCCTATGCGAACCGGCTCGACCCGCTGTGCCTTGCCAGTTTTATCGTCTGTCTCAACAAACACACCGCATAGAGTGGCTGGCCCAGTGGCTGGCGAAAAACGCCCCCCGTTAAGCTTAGTCACAAAGCGCCTCAGGGGCTCCTCTTTATCCATGCCAATAATACTATCATAATCCCCGCACATACCTGCATCGGTTTGATAAGCTGTGCCACCATTTAATATCTGGGTGTCGCCCGTTGGGATATGACTGTGAGAGCCCACCACAAGACTTGCTCTGCCATCGCAAAATTGTCCCATTGCCATTTTCTCTGACGTTGCTTCACCGTGAATGTCAACAATCACAGCGCCTACAGTCGCGCCCAATGTATATTTTTTTAAAATGGCTTCAACAGCATCAAAAGGGCAATCGAGTGGGTTCATAAATACGCGACACATAGCGTTGATCACCAGTATTTTTTTTCCGCGCGGCCCATCGTAAAGACCAAAACCCTTTCCGGGCACTTTGTCTGGATAATTTATTGGTCTGAGCAATCTCTTTTCTGAATCTAGAGTTTGCATAATCTCACGATTGTCAAAGCTGTGGTTGCCGCCCGTTATAACATCAGCACCAGCTTCATAAATCTGATTACAGATTTTTGCCGTCATACCAAAACCCGCTGCAGCATTTTCTGCATTCACAATAGTAAAATCGAGTTTCAATTCTTTTTTAAGGCGTGGTAAATGTTCTATAACCACTTCGCGGCCTGAACGGCCAATAACATCACCTAAAAACAAAATCCGCATATCTCAGCCTTCTAGGGTTTCACCCCGTTAATTTTAATCACGCCATTATCAGTGATAACAGCTTCTAATTCTCTATCGTGATCAGTTCTAGGCACATGATCAATGATTTGCCCAGAAAAGGCAAAACCTATGGCTCTAGCTTTATCATAAAGTGCTAGTGTTCGGTCATAAAAACCGCCACCATACCCAATTCTATGCCCACCACCATCAAAAGCCAGCGCCGGAACAATCATAATATCTGGCACAAGCTTAGGCACCTCTGGTGCTGGGTGTTGGGTATTAAAAACACCACGCTCTAGCGCGTCTCCTGTGCTGTAATGACGAAATTCCAGCGGACTATCTGGTGTCACCACCACGGGAAGAGCAATGGTCATGCCTCTACGCTCTAAGTCACTCAACAACAAACGGCAATCAATTTCATTTTGAACCGGCCAATAAAGTGCTATGACCGTTCCCTTGCTCAGTGGCAATAAATACTTCAGTGCATGTTTTGTGGCTTTTTCCGCTGCTGCAAATCCAGTATCGCGCGCCATATTATCCCGCGCATCCATCAGCTTGCCTCGCAAAGCATGTTTAGCGCTAGAAATTGATGTCATGCAAATTGCCTATTCATGTCAAAGTATTTCACTAAGGTGTGGACCCACCTAACCGTTGAACGGTGCGTATCCTCTGTGACCTGTTGGTACAGGTGGGCGCCGCATGAAAGAGACCACGGTCCTATTCAGAGACAGCTCCCTAAGAGAAAGTATGGCCCCAGGGATTACTAATTGTTCTGACAAGAGAGGCAGAATCCACGCTGTCTATTTATGCTTAAGTTAGACTATGTGCAAGAAAATTAGGCTAATCGTTCTGAGATACCATCGATAGAATAGGAAATCTTATCAAAAATTTCTTTGAGTTCCTCTTCACTGGTTCCCCCTTGTGGCATAGGCCACTCACCGTCATCAAGATGTTCAAAAAGCTCGTCTGCTATTAGAACAGCCGCCATCAATAACATGCGATTTTCACTAATTTTCCCAAGCTTTTCCGTTAACAACTTACATGTCCTGTCAACATAAGACGCCAAACTTTCGATGCGCTCTTCATCACCAACTGCACAGGCAAGTTTATAAGTATTACCATTCACTTTCACTGCTATATCAGACATGATTTTGCTCCATCATTAATTCCACGCGCCCAATAAGACTATCAATTTGACTGCAAGCCTTATCCATCATCTCTTCTTGTGATGCAGCTTCATTTTCAAGACCATTCACCTGCCGGATTTTATTAGAGAGCTCTTCTTGTAGAGATTTATTTTCAAGTTTTAACGCCTCATCCGAACCTACTTTAGCATCCGGTTTTTTCTGAACAGACCTATCTGCTGCTAGCTGCTTTTTAGCATCAAAAAGCTCACCTTCTAGAGCCTTTTGAGAGGGTTTCTATTTTTCATATTCATCGCGTAATTTTAGGATCGCTTTTTTATCAAGCTCTTCCTTGTCACCGTGAAGGGCTTTATGCGTTATTGCTACATCATGCTCTGCATTCATAGCCTCAAGTTGAGCAACCCTTTCTTTAAGGTGAGCAGCCTCATCTGCGATAGTTTGCGCTTCCATCAGGGCCGCATTTTTATCTGTCACTAAATCATTGATGTGCGCCAAGCTCGCTTCGAGTCGATCTTTTGCTTCATTCAATGTTCGTGATTTTGCTGTGTCAATCATTGGATCAATCCCCGTTTATTCTCTCTGTCTAAGTCAACTAACATCCAAACACAGGCTGACATATCTAACCGTAGACCAGAGCATACGGTCACTTTAGCTATTACGTCAATCTGTGGATTCACAGAAAATTAAAATTTAAGACATAAAAATTGGCCTCATATTATTTCTAAGGTTGACGAGCGCCTTATCTCCCGCCATTTTGCAGAATAATTCAGGGCCATCAATCCTGTTCAGCCATTGTAATTTTTTAAGACTGAAAGACATTATGACCGAAATACTTTCCCAAGAAGAAGACCAAACATACGCACCTATGGCCAATGCCATTCGAGCCCTATCTATGGATGCTATTCAAAAAGCCAATTCAGGGCACCCAGGCATGCCCATGGGCATGGCAGATGTAGCAACGGTTTTATATCGCGATTTCTTGCACTTTGATCCCAAGTGGCCTGAGTGGCCGAACAGAGACCGGTTTATCCTTTCAGCTGGTCATGGCTCAATGCTCTTATATAGCCTGCTCTATTTGACAGGCTATGACAGTCCGACCATGGACGACATTAAAAATTTCCGCCAACTCCATAGCCCAACGGCTGGTCATCCAGAATTTGGGGAATGCCCCGGTATTGAAATGACAACAGGCCCACTTGGACAAGGACTTGCTACGTCGGTAGGTTTTGCTGTGGCTGAACGCCTTGATGCCGCGCGCATCGGTGACGACCTCTCGGACCATTACACATATGTCATCGCCGGAGATGGCTGTTTGATGGAAGGCGTGAGCCAAGAAGCCATCTCCATGGCCGGACACCTAAAACTTGGCAAACTTATAGTCTTTTGGGATGATAATAATATATGCATCGACGGCGAGCTCGACATGACCACGTCAGACGACCAGCAAGCGCGCTTTGAAGCCAGTAACTGGCACGTACAGTCGGTTGACGGGCATGACCCAGAATCTATTGCGGCTGCTATTGAACAAGCCCAAGCCGATGATCGTCCATCAATGATTGCCTGTAAAACTGTTATTGGTTTCGGCGCGCCAACAAAAGCGGGCACATCCGCCACGCACGGCGCTCCGCTTGGTGACGAAGAAATTGCCGGCACGCGCAAAGCGCTTGGCTGGGACGCTGAGCCATTCGAAATTCCCGACGCTATTATGGATGCATGGGGCAGTGTTGGCGAAGCTGGTGCAGCACTTTCTGCTGAGTGGAAAGCCAAATTTGATGCCACCAAGTCTGATGCAAAGGATGACTTTTATCGTCGCATTCAAGGTGATTTGCCAACAGGCCTAGACGCTGCGGTCGACGCATATAAAAAAGATCTCGCTGCTAATCCGCTAAAACTTGCAACACGCATTGCCGGAAAAAATGCGCTTGAAGTTATCAACGCTGTCGTTCCTGAAACCATTGGCGGCTCGGCTGACCTTACTGGATCTGTAGGTACCAAAACCAGCCAGATGGATGCGATCACGCCAGATAATTTCGCCAACCGTTATATGCACTATGGCGTTCGTGAATTTGGCATGGCAACTGTCATGAATGGTATGGCGCTGCATAGTAATTATGTTCCATACGGTGGAACTTTCCTTGTCTTTACAGACTATAGCCGACCAGCCATTCGCCTAGCAGCCTTGATGGGTGTGCGTGCTATTCATCAGATGACGCACGACAGTATTGGCCTTGGTGAAGATGGACCAACACACCAACCCGTGGAACACCTGATGAGCTTACGCGCCATGCCGAACACTTATGTTTTCCGTCCTGCTGACGTGGTAGAAACCGCTGAATGTTGGCAAGCCGCTATTAAAATAAGTGATGCACCATCAATAATTTCTCTTACCCGTCAGGGTGTTGATCAAACCCGCCTTGACTACGCAGAAGAAAATCTCTGTGCAAAGGGTGGCTATATTCTACGCGAAGCTTCATCAGAACCAAAAGTCGTGATAATGGCTACCGGCTCTGAAGTTGGCATCGCGCTTGACGCCCGAGAAACACTCGAAGCAGACGGTGTGGCAACCCGCGTTGTTTCGCTACCATGTTTTGAACTCTTTGATGCGCAAGGCGAGGCATACCGCCGCAGTGTTATTCCTGAAAATGCTGTTAAAGTATCCGTGGAAGCTGGCGCGACTTTTGGCTGGGAAAGATATGTTGGCGAGCAAGGCATCATGGTTGGCATGAATAGCTTTGGTGCATCCGCCCCAGCAAGTGACCTGTATGAACATTTTGGCATTACAACAGAAGCAGTTGTTAGCCAAGTCCGTAATAAACTTTAAAACCCTTTTGAACTGGAGAAATCTAAAATGACTGTACGTGTATCAATTAATGGTTTTGGCCGTATTGGCCGTAATGTCCTTCGCGCTATCTATGAAAGTGGTCGCACAGATATTCGTGTGGTAGCCATCAACGACTTGGGCGATGTGGAAATGAACGCTTATCTTTTAAAGCGCGATAGTGTTCATGGTCGCTTCCCCGGTGACGTTGCAGTAGACGGTGATGCCATCGTTGTTAATGGTGACCGTATTCGTGTAACTGCCATTCGCAATCCTGAGGAGCGTCCTTGGGGCGAAGAAAATGTTGATGTTGCAATGGAATGTACCGGCATTTTCACCAAGCGTGACGCAGCAGCCAAGCATATAACTGCTGGCGCCAAGAAAGTACTTATTTCAGCGCCGGGCACAGACTGTGACGCAACAATTGTTTATGGTGTAAACCACGGCGTTCTAAAGGCCGGTGATACTATTGTCTCCAACGCATCTTGCACAACAAATTGCCTGAGCCCTGTTGCAAAAGTTCTCAATGAACTTTGCGGTATTGAGCATGGTTACATGACAACAGTGCATGCTTACACAGGTGACCAGCCTGTGCTTGACACTCTACACAGTGACCCGCGCCGCGCCCGCGCAGCAGCTCTTAGCATGATCCCAACGTCCACGGGTGCCGCTAAAGCTGTTGGCCTTGTCCTGCCCGAACTTGCTGGCAAGCTTGATGGTTCAGCGATCCGCGTGCCAACACCAAACGTATCCATGATCGACCTTAAGTTTGTTGCCAAACGTGATGTAACAGCCGACGAAATTAATGCAGCGATTAAAGCTGCCGCAGACGGTGACATGAAAGGTGTTCTACAATATGAAGACATGCCTTGTGTTAGTATCGACTTTAACCACGACGCCCACAGCTCAAGCTTTGACGCTTCGCAAACCAAAGTTATGGAAGGCAACTTCGTGCGTATCCTCAGCTGGTACGATAACGAATGGGGCTTTTCTAACCGCATGTCAGACACTGCTGTGCTGATGGCAAGCCTAGGTTAAGTTATAAAGCATAATACATTGGGCGACTTTAGGGTCGCCCTTTTCTTTTAAGGAATAAATAATGTCTTTCAAAACCATTGACGACCTCGGTGATATTAACGGTAAAACAGCCCTAGTGCGTGTTGACCTAAATGTTCCAATGCAAGACGGTAAGGTCAGTGACAACACTCGCCTTGACGCCGTTAAAGCAACTGTAGACAGCCTATGCGACAAAGGTGCAAAGGTTCTGCTCTTGGCACACTTTGGCCGCCCTAAAGGACAGGTCGTGCCGGAAATGTCACTTGCTCCTGTTGTGCCGTTTTTAGCAGACGTTCTTGGTCGCCCAGTTGGTTTTGCTGTCATGGGGGATGCTCTCCCCAGCGATGATGTCATCGTGCTTGAAAATACGCGATTTTACGCTGGCGAAGAAAAAAATGACCCAGCGCTTGCCGCCCAGTTTGCAGCCCTTGGAGATGTTTATATTAATGACGCCTTTAGCTGCGCGCACCGCGCCCACGCATCGACCGAAGCTATTGCAAAGCTCCTGCCATCAGCTGCTGGGGTGACAATGGCCGCAGAACTCGCCGCTCTGGAAAAGGCTCTCGGAGATCCCAAGCGTCCAGTTGCCGCCGTTGTCGGTGGCGCAAAAGTATCTAGCAAGCTTACAGTGCTGGAAAATCTTGTAAATAAGGTAGATCACCTCATTATTGGTGGTGGCATGGCCAATACTTTCCTCTATGCCCAAGGCAATGATGTTGGCGCCTCGCTGTGTGAAAAGGACCTCAAAAATACAGCCCTCCACATACTGCAAACAGCCGAGCAGGCAGGATGTATTGTGCATTTACCCGAAGACGTGGTGGTTGCCAAAGAATTTAAAGCCATGGCTGAAAGCAAAGTAAAACCCGCTTATAGCGTAGAAGGCGACGAGATGATTTTAGATGTTGGCCCCGCCAGCGTCAAAGACCTCTCTGATACACTGCAAGACTCTAATACTTTGGTATGGAATGGCCCTATGGGCGCTTTTGAAATGGCACCTTTTGACCAAGGCACTGTTGCTCTTGCCAAAGAAGCCGCAAAATACTGTGATGCTGGCACACTGCTAGCTGTAGCTGGTGGTGGTGATACGGTTGCAGCACTCGCCC
>CBFDBT010000115.1:0-8633 GCA_965603115.1 uncultured Alphaproteobacteria bacterium | reverse complement strand
CCATTTACCATTTCACTTGGGGAACTTTTTGTGATTGGTACGTAGAGCTGATTAAGCCTGTATTTTTTGGTGAGGACGAAGCTGCCAAGCTGGAAACGCAGCGCGTTGCTGGCTGGGCGCTTGATCAAATACTTGTTCTCTTGCATCCTTTTATGCCCTTTATCACAGAAGAGCTGTGGCACAGCCTCAAGGATGATCGTGCAGATGACCTCATTGATGCCGCATGGCCAACAGTTGATGCTTCTGACGTGGATGAAGCTGCAGTGGCTGATGTCAACTGGTTGATCGCAACAGTAAGTGATGTAAGGTCGGCTCGCAGTGAGGCCAATGTTCCAGCAGGCGGCAGGATGCAGTTGAAGGTGGTTAAGGCTGATGGGCAGGAGGCGATTGCCGCACGTTTCAAAACTTTTGAAGATGTATTTGGCCGTATGACGCGCGTTGAGAGTGTAGAGTTTAGCGATAATGCTGACATTCCAACTGCGTCAATTCGTTTAGTATCAACGGGTCAGGAATATGCGTTACCGCTTGAAGGTGTGATAGATATTGAAGCCGAAAAAGCACGTCTGAATAAAACACTCGAAAAGCTGACAAAAGAAGCAGGCGGTCTGAAAGGGCGCCTGGGTAATGAGAATTTTCTTGCCCGCGCACCAGAAGCTGAAGTTGCTAAACAGCGCGGCCAACTGTTAGAGCTGGAAGAAACGATTACCAAAACTGAAGCAGCACTTCAACGTTTAGGGTAATCAATTATAATGTACTAAATTAAGTATATTCTATAAATATATGATTATAATAGATTAAGGTGGCTTTCATTATATGTGGATGCCGCCTTTTTATTTTTGCTGTTCGGCAAGTTTATCATACATGATTGTATACATCTTCATTCAATTTATGGGATGTTATTAGTGATTAGCTATGCATTTAATGCATAGCTGTTACGTGGTTTTTCTACCTACTAAAGTTGTATTGATAGGACCATATATGTCTCGTCGCTAAAAACGGTGACGACAGCATATAAAAGGAGACGTAATGTGAATACACAAACACAAACAATAAAAGCAAAAACATTCATGGGTCTACTTGCCGCACAAGGCTTGGTCCCGGGTGCTACGAGCGCTAAAGAAGTTCCAGAAGAATTTTTCAACAAGCTTGATCGCGAGATCGCTGATATTAAAGCGCCAGGTATGAGCTTTTTTGAGTTGATGGTTGAAGCAGGCCAGATGAAGCCAGTAAGTTTTGGAACACAAGAAACACGCCCAGCAGCTACATTGCACATTTTGCCAAAAATACGTATTACACGCCCATATAATTTGGGTGGTGAGATGCCGCGCGCAGCATAAGCTGCTTTTAAAGATTTTATGGCTTGCGCATCAATAGCGTAGGCCATTCTCCCTGACTATTTCTCCCCAACTTGACTAGTCCTTGATTGCAATAGCTTTCAAGGACTTCTTTTTCTTGACTGTCGAGAAGGCCCGCGAGAATAAGATGCCCACCTTCAGTGAGCGCTGCGGAGATATCAGCCGCCATTTCAATCAGGGGTCGGGCGAGTATATTGGCAAAAATAACATCAAATGGACCTTCGGCGGCAAAAGCTTCATCATCCAGACCGTCTGCGGTGGCGGTTGCGATACCGGGTATTGCGTTGCCCACTTCACGGGTAGGCAGTTTGTTGATGGCAATATTATCTCGGGTAACAGCGATAGCAATGGGGTCGATGTCTGTCGCGAGGGTAGGGCAGCCCCACGCAGAATAAGCCGCCATCGCCAAAACACCAGAACCAGTGCCCAAGTCGAGCACATTACGGGGTTTAATTTCATCCATCAGACCATCTAGCGTGAGCAAGCAGCCACAAGTGGTTTCATGCTGTCCGGTGCCAAAGGCCTGATTTGCGTCGACAAGCAAGTTAATGCCAAAATCTCTTTTTTGATCAGCGTCATGACTGCCATAAATGAATATACGCCCAGCCGTAACCGGCTTTAACAGCTTTTGGCTTTCGCTCACCCAGTCACGGTCTTCAAGTTCTTCTATAGTGAAGGTCGCATCGACGACATTTTTCAGGGCGTTTATATAGCTTTCGTCGGGCTCGCCATTGAAAAATATTTCAAACAGCCAGTCATCGTTGGTGGTCCAGCCTGGTTTATCTTCTTGTTCAAAAAAGGAGAGCGTGGGTGGAAAATCACCACGTATGTCTGCCACTGTTTCTATCGCACTGTCGAGTTGTTCCGAGAGTATGGCGGCGCACTCAATGCTTACACGCCAGATAGCGGCTTCATTTGTCATGGTCATTTTCCTTCGGCGGCGCTTACAAAGCTATCCACGACTTTTTTAAGGCCTGCATGCTCAAACTGAATTTCTAACTTATTGCCATCGACATCTTCTACCATGCCATAGCCGAATTTGTCGTGAAAAACCCGCTCGCCAATCGCGAAATCACTGACAGTTGGTGTTTTAGCACGTTTTGGAGCGCCATGCCGGCTTTTCGGTTTGGCTTTTTGGCCATAAGTGGCTTCACTTTCTTTTGCGCGTTTCCAGCCCGGACCATAGCCTGAATTAATACCAGCACTACTATAGCCACCAGCATAACTTTCTTTTTTCTCAGGCTTATCATCCCACCAATCTTCATTACCCCAGCCAGAGCGTGCGCTAGAGCCATAAACGCCTTGGCTTGACTGTATGGTGGTGTTGGCCTCGGGTAGTTCATCAATGAAACGAGAGGGCATACGCGCTTCCCAGCGGTTAAATATTAAACGATTGGCAACAAAATATATGTGCGCGTTCTTTTTGGCGCGCGTGATGGCCACATAAGCTAGGCGGCGCTCTTCTTCCAAGCCCTTGAGGCCACTTTCGTCGAGCGAGCGTTTGCTCGGGAAGCTATCTTCTTCCCATCCAGGCAAGAAAACCGTATCAAACTCAAGGCCTTTAGCACCGTGCAGTGTCATTATCGAAACTTTGGCTACATCACTGGCTTGCGCTTTTTCCATTATCAGCGAGATATGCTCTAAAAAACCGCCAAGGTCTTCAAATTCTGCTATTGCATTTATCAGCTCGCCCAAATTGTCGAGCTTGCTGGGGGCATCGGGCAATTTGCTGGCTTTCCACATGTCTGTGTAGCCAGATTCGTCGAGCACCAGTTCGGCGAGTTCAGTGTGGTTTAAATGGTCTAATTGTTCGCGCCAGCGGTCAAAATTATCTAACAGGCCTGCAAGACTTACCTTGGCTTTACCGCTAATATCGCCGCTATCGATAATATGACGGGCTGCGCGGGGCAGGGATATACCAAGCTTGTTGGCACGTTCGTGTATTTTTTGCAGGGCAGCTTTACCAAGGCCGCGTTTGGGTACATTGATGATGCGCTCAAAAGCGAGACCATCGTCACCTTGAGCGATAACGCGCAGGTATGCTATAGCATCGCGGATTTCAGCGCGCTCGAAAAAACGCGGTCCACCAATGACGATGTTAGGTATATCAAGCTCATCAAGCCGCATTTCAAACTCACGCATTTGCCTGCCAGCGCGCACAAGCACTGCGATTTGGCTCAACGAATGGCCTTTGCGCTGCAAGTTTTCTATCTCGTCGCCAATTGCTGCGGCTTCCTGCTTTCCGTCCCAAACACCTTTAACTTCAACCTTGTCGCCTTCAGCGGCCTCGGTCCAAAGGGTTTTGCCAAGCCGGCCCTCGTTAACGGTTATAAGCGCACTGGCGGCAGCAAGAATATGGCCTGTAGAGCGGTAATTTTGCTCAAGGCGAATGACCTCGGCCCCTTCAAAGTCCTTTGAAAAGCGCAGGATATTACCCACTTCCGCGCCGCGCCAACCATAAATCGACTGGTCATCGTCGCCCACACAGCAAATGTTTTTTGACTTTTGCGCCAGTAGTCGCAGCCACAGATATTGCGCCACGTTGGTGTCTTGATATTCGTCGACCAGAATATATTTAAACTTCTTGTGATACTCGGCGAGAATGTCAGGGTGCTTTTGAAACAGCGTGATGTTATGCAGCAATAAATCACCAAAATCGACGGCGTTAAGCACTGCAAGGCGTGCTTGATAGGCACTATAAAGCTTGCCGCCTTTACCATCAGCGTAAGCAAAGGTTTCTTCCTTGGGCAGGCGATCGGGTGTTATGGCTTTATTTTTCCAGCGATCAATCAGGCTTGCGAGCAAGCGGGCAGGGTATTTTTTATCGTCGATGCCTTCAGCTTGAATCAGTTGTTTGAGTAGCCTGATCTGATCATCGGTATCAAGGATAGTGAAATTAGACTTTAAGCCAACAAGCTCGCCGTGTTTGCGCAAAATGCGGTTGGCGATAGAGTGGAAAGTGCCAATCCACATATCGTCAACAGGTCGCTGCATAATGCGGGCGACGCGGTCTTTCATCTCTAATGCGGCTTTGTTGGTAAAGGTTACCGATAATATATTCCACGGCTGCGCAAGGTTGGTTGCCATCAGGTGACCAAGGCGGGTGGTCAGAACGCGGGTTTTACCCGTGCCAGCGCCCGCCAGAACAAGCACAGGGCCGTCGGTGGCGAGCACGGCCTGTTTTTGCACAGCATTGAGCGTGGTTAAATAGGGCGGCTCTGCCTGCATGTCTCCCTGCTGCTCTATAGGTGGCGGAGGGGGCGGTGGGGCATCAATGCCATCAAGGTCAAAAAAATCTTCATCCATCCTTGGTCTATAGCATTCACATGGATAGGCTGGAAGGGTATTTATTTGTTTATTTCCTTGTCTAGCTGCGAGCGGGCTTTCTTTAATTTTGTGCACCTTGCCTTGAAGCTAAAACTTCTACGGGTCATATCAAAATACCGTTCGTGCTGAGCAAGGACTGAGCTTGACGAAGTTCGCGTCGAAGTACAGGGGCAGGTGCCCTTCGATTACCCCTTCGCCTTTGCTCAGGCTCCACTCAGGGCGAACGGAAGGGAATGATGATGAGAGGATTAATGTGTATAAATTGAACTGTTGGTGGTTACTCCATTTTATATAGAGGAATAATTGCTAAAGTCAATCTCTAGGTGATATAATTATCTTGATAAGTGTGTGACAACTATTATGATTTGTAATAGGTGGGTTGCGACCGTGGTAGGGGAGATAGAAGATCGCAATACTGAGCCTAAAACATCATAGAAGGCCACTATCATTTAGGGAGGGAAGTGTAATGCGGAAGTTTACGGTAAGAGTAGTGCAGATATTCTTTGCATCCAGTCTGTTAGCCGGGTGTTATGTAGATCAGAATGGCAATATCCGACCCGGTGCTACGTGTTTAGAACAGCTTGAGAAACATAATTTGAAGCCGATGGTCGGAGGCATGATGAATCCTGATATGCCAGCGGCTCACTATAAAGAGTATATTAAATACTCTGCTTGTGTTTTGAGGCTGGATTATGGTTCAAATCAGAAAATATTATATCAGCTCGCTTATGCCAGCAAGGTGGGAAAGGGAGTAAAGAAAGACCATAAGAGATATATTATGTACTTGGAAAAGGCCTCAAAGCCCGGAGCTAATAGGCAGGTGAAAAGTCGGACTACTTACATTGTGGAGGGTGTAAATCCTTACGGTCATCCCCCAGCACAGTATGAGCTTGCGCAATATTTGCTTACCAATCCTTCTCCCAAGAATATAAAAAGAGCGAAAGCTTTCTTAACCCTTGCAGCGCATCAGGGGCATGTGGAGGCGGTTGCCCTTCTATCCGAGGTTAAAAAGAAGTACCCAAAGGATAAAAGTGATAAATAGATGTATTGCAATAGAGTTGTGGTGCTTGGGGGAGAAATAGATGAACAGGGCTTCAAGCTTCACGCCTATAGCAAAGCCTGTGCTCATAACCCATACCCATGGGGGGAAATAGGTTTGCGCCTACTATATAATACCCCCTCGCATTTTTGAGCCAAAATAGGCCGACCTATTTGAGTAAGGAAAAGATATAATGAGCAATCAGCAGACTAATAATATTAAGGGTAGGAACATACAAATCGTGGTAATACTCCTATCTGTAACCATAGCACTGTTTCTGGGACGTGACTATCTTACTGAATGTATTCCTGAAGAGTCGGGTTTAACCAATGATGAACGGGGCTTGCGTATCCATTTTAAAGGGTGTGATAGGCAAACAATTTTATTTGACAAAGATGACTTCGTCGGGACGGGAAAGTACAAGTTTTGGTCTGACTTAACGGACATTGATTATTTTCTCTATGACGAAGAGGGTGTATTATCGGTCGTTTATATCAATGGGAATACTTTTAAGTTGGGAAGGTTGTCACAGAAATCATACGATGAGCTACGTACACTTAGAGAAGACCTTGTGTTTAAGCGTGAGTTAGCAGTAGTCACAGAAAAGAAGTGACCTAAGTAACCGTCAATTACTTTAAAAGGCAATGGAGACACTGTGGGGACTTTTGTGGGGACTCTGCTGTCTATTCGTGTCCGCTCAGGTCTTCTTAAGTCGCTGAAACCCTAAGGAAACTGAGGGTGAGCCTACCCCTATAATTCGTTGACATCGAAGAGGTCGCATTCTCTAGTGTATGGAACTTTACCGTCCCTGACTTTCCAAGAGGGCGCGGTTATATTCCCGCAGGACATCGCTATAGAAAATTACACCAACGATAACCGGAAAATCAGGATCATCAATCACCGCTAGGGAGTGCTCCCCGCTGCTTTCCATCATGGCTAGCGCCACCTCCAAGGCATCGGTTGATTTAACGTGTTTTGGGTTATCCCTGCAAATTTCGCCTGCTGTCAGTTCATGGGATGTTGCTTCGTCAAAAATATTAGTGGGCAGTTCGTGCAGGGTTAATACGCCCACCATAGCGCCGCTTTCTCCAGTGACGAACAATTTACGCCCACCGTTTGCTATAAAAAGCTCACGTGCGCGACTGAGCGGCTCATTGTCGCGGACGGTGAAAAAGTCTTTATTCATAGCGCGGGATACAGGCACAGACTTTAATAGATAGGTCGCTCTGCCACCCTCAAGGCGCACACCGCGGTTGGCAAGCTGGTTGAGAAAGGCAGAGTTTTGGTAAAAAAGACTGCTGACAAGGCTGGAGACAGCACTGGCTATCATCACCGCAATAGTGACAGAATAGTCGCCGGTAATTTCAAATACTATAAGTGTGGTTGATATAGGCGCGCCAAGAACGGACGAGGCAACAGCCCCCATGCCGACAATGGCGTAAAGGCCGGTGTCAGACGCAAGGTCAGGGCTGATCATGCCTAAAATAATGCCTACTGCACCGCCGGTCATGGCACCGATGAAGAGCGACGGACTGAAAATGCCGCCGCCAAACCCACTGGCCATGGAGATAGATGTTGCGCCGATTTTGAGCACAACAAGGCTTAGAAGTAACCAGAGTTCATAGCGGCCATTGAGTGCATTGCTTGTGGCTTCATAGCCAACGCTTAATATTTGCGGGAAAAGGAGCGCGATGATGCCGATGATAAGCCCGCCAATGGCTGGCTGGATCCATCGCGGCACTTTTTTAACGTCTATCTTTAGCCTGTCGGCCCAGTTCAGCGAGGCCATAAAGGCAACGGCGACTATGGCCGCGACAATGCCCAGAATGAAAAAGGCGGGAAATTCCCAGTAGGTATTGATGGCGTAATCAGGAAGTATAAAGGCTGGATACTCACCGAGATAGGCTCTGCTAATCAGTGTTCCTGCAACCGCTGCAATAACAATGGGGGTAAAGGCATGCAGGGCGTAGTGCCCCATGATAACCTCATGAGCAAAAAATACTCCGGCGATAGGAGCATTAAAAGAAGCTGATACCGCAGCCGCCACACCGCAGCCAAGTAATGTTCTGGCAACGGCTGGGGTTAGTTTTAGTTTTTGGGTAACGGCAGAAGCGAGCGTTGCTCCTAAATGTACCACAGGGCCTTCTCGGCCCATTGAGGCGCCAAATGAAAGCGAAAGTGAGGCTATAAGTGCGCTTAAACTACCATGTTTGAAGTTTAGCTTTCCATCATTGAGCGCGGCTGCTTCTATAACATGCGCCACCGTCTGCGGCCTGTTGCTAGGCATAAAGCGTAGCAATTGACCAACGATTAGGCCGCCAAGGACTGGAATCAATAGAATTTTCCACCAGGCTATGTTGGCTGAGGCAAGCTGCGTATCGTCGATACCGAATAAAAATTCCTGAATAGTGCCTAAAAGCAGATAAAAGCCAATGGCGGCGTAGCCCGCGATGGTGCCTACAATTATGGCCAGTAGCATTAAAACCCAGTGTTCATAACGCCCTGCACCACCTGAGAGGGCGACCAGACGTGCTTTTAGACGCTGGGTTGGTGTTAGATCTGAATTTTTATTAGGATGCGACATGTGAGACTTAGTGCTCCCCAAAAACATCAGTAAAATAGTATTTTAAAACTGCGGTTATTATAGAGAAAGTTTTACAGTTAAATTTGCCAAAGGTTAAGACATTTCTGATATTTACATAGAGATTGTTTTAACTGCCTTGAATTTGGCAATATGTTGTAGCATTCTCCAAATCAAGGGTAAAAGCAGGAGCGACTATGCAAAGTGCGAGGATATTACGGCTTGGCGGTATATTGATAGGGGGCATTATATCCACCCTATTGCTTGCGGCTTTCATTGTTCCGCCTTTGCTGAGTTGGAATGAATACCGCGACGAAGTTGAATCCCTTGC
>CBFDBT010000114.1:0-8684 GCA_965603115.1 uncultured Alphaproteobacteria bacterium | reverse complement strand
AATAGGTGAAAATGCTTATCAGGCTTCCACATCACATCAGGAAATTAAAATATTGGTCGTTGGTGGTAGTCAGGGAGCAACTGTTCTCTCGCGCATTGTGCCAAAAGCCCTTAGTGCAGTGGGTGCAGATATTCGCGCTCGGCTTAGCGTGGTTCATCAAGGCAGAGCTGATGACCTTGACGCAGTAAAAGAAATATATGCGAGTGCTGACATTGAGGCTGAGGTTGCTCCTTATTTTACAGATATGGATGTGCGGCTTGGCTGGTCGCATCTTGTGATAGCCCGCGCTGGAGCTTCAACGGTAACGGAGCTAGCCGCTAGCGCAAGACCAAGTATATTGGTGCCACTGCCAAGCGCGATGGATGATCACCAAACATTCAATGCCCGCTATCTTGAAGAAGCTGGTGGTGCTATTTTACTGAAAGAAGAAAACTTTACCAGCGAGGCTGTTTCAGCATTGCTCGGCAAGATGTTTTGTGGAGAAATATCCTTAGAGAAAATGTCTTTGCGAGCACGCAGTGTTGCCAAGCTTGGTGCAGCAGAAAATTTAGCAGATTTAATAATTCAGACAGCAGGAAATTCCACATGAAAAGCATCCCCTTTGACATAGGCATTATACACTTTGTAGGCATTGGTGGCATTGGCATGTCTGGAATAGCTGAAGTGTTGCACAATTTGGGATATCAGGTGCAGGGCTCAGATATGTCTGATAATGCCAATGTAACCCGTTTACGAGGCATGGGCATATCTGTGGTTATTGGTCAAAAAGCTGAAAATTTGGGCGAAGCTCGTGTGATCGTTGTCTCGACTGCAATTAAGGCTGAAAATCCAGAAGTGGTTGAAGCCCGGTCTCGTCATCTTCCTGTGGTGCGTCGAGCTGAGATGCTTGCCGAGCTGATGCGTCTAAAGTCCTGTGTTTCAGTTGCGGGCACGCACGGCAAAACCACGACTACATCCATGGTCGCCAGCGTGCTTGATGCTGCTGGGATTGACCCTACTGTGATTAACGGTGGAATTATTAATGCTTATGGAACCAATGCCCGATTGGGTGAGGGCGAGTGGATGGTCGTCGAGGCAGACGAAAGTGATGGCACTTTTGTTAAGCTTCCGGCCACCATTGCAGTGGTCACCAATATGGATCCAGAGCATTTAGACTTTTATGGCACTTTTGAAAATGAAAAAGCGGCCTTCAAAACCTTCCTTGAACGTGTGCCATTTTATGGTGCCGCTGTTCTTTGCCTTGATCACCCAGAGGTGCAGGGGTTGATCCCAGAAATTTTGGATCGAAAAGTCATAACATACGGCCTTTCACCGCAAGCAGACGTTCAGGGAACCAATATTACTTATGAAGGAGCTATTTGCTGTTTTGATGTAGAAGTAAAAGCCATGCAAGGGGTTGAAGCGCGAACTATTAAAAAGATATGTTTGCCTATGCCAGGAACGCATAATGTACAAAACGCATTGGCAGCAATAACCGTTGGCCTATCGATGGCGGTGAGTGATGATACACTCCGCGAGGCCTTTAAAACATTTGGCGGGGTCAAGCGACGCTTTACCAATGTTGGTAAGGGTGCGGGTATAACTGTGATCGATGATTATGGACATCACCCCGTAGAAATATCAGCAGCACTACAAGCAGGGCGCAATGCTTTTGATAAGAAAGTCATCGCCGTTGTTCAGCCGCACCGTTATACGCGTCTTGAAAGTTTGTTTAAAGAGTTCTGCTCATGCTTTAATGATGCAGACAGCGTAATAGTAGTCCCTGTTTATGCAGCAGGGGAGCAGCCTATAGAGGGAATTGACCATAATAGTTTAGCTGCCGGTATGCGCGAACGAGGTCACAAATCTGTTGTAGCTATAGATAATGAAAAAGATCTGGCCGCCACAATCAAAACATTAGCAGGTGATGGGGACGCTGTTATCTGTTTGGGTGCAGGTTCAATAACGACGTGGGCGCACGATTTGCCAAAGGCACTGGAAAAGCTCGGGTAATGACAGAGAAATCTACATATCTTGATCCTGAAACTTTACCGGATGTCAAAGGGCGATTGCGTAGCAACGTGTCGCTCGCACGCTATAGCTGGTTTAGAACAGGCGGCCCCGCAGATGTGATGTTTGAGCCAGAGGATGAAGATGACTTGATGCAGTTTCTATCCTCTGTTGATCCGACACTACCCATCACGCTCATTGGAGTGGGATCAAACTTACTTGTTAGCGATGAAGGTGTGGAGGGCATTGTAATTCGGCTAGGCAAGAAATTTTCAGACACCCATATTGAGGGTGAGACAATTACGGCTGGTGCAGGTGCTATGGATGTGCATGTAGCAAGACAAGCTTGTGATGCGGGCATCGCAGGTCTGGAGTGGTTGGTTGGCGTACCCGGAACAATAGGCGGCGCAATTCGCATGAATGCAGGAGCATATGGCGGGGAGGTGGCCAGCAGCCTGGTGAGTGCAAAAGCCGTAAGCCGAAGGGGAGAGGTTTTTAATGTCACGGCTGAGGAGCTTGGTTTTTCTTATCGGCATAGTAAAGCCCCAAAAGATTGGATTTTTCTATCAGGGACCTTTAAGGGGGCACAAGGCGATCCGGCAATATTGAAAGAAAATATGCAGAAAATATCTGCGACTAAGGAAGACAGCCAGCCCACTGGCACGCGTACAGGCGGTAGCACCTTCAAAAACCCTGAAGGATATAAGGCATGGCAACTTATTGATGATGCGGGATGTCGGGGGTTGCGCATTGGTGATGCTATGATGAGCGAAAAACACTGTAATTTTTTGATTAACATGGGTGCAGCGACCGCGACAGATGTATCCAAATTAGGTGAGACAGTGCGTGACAAAGTTTTCAAGCATAGCGGTGTAGCTTTGGAGTGGGAAATTCAACGTATCGGGCGAGGATTTTAGCGGTGGGGTCAAAGTTAAAATACTTTTTGATTTTGTGCCTGCTAATTTTTGTTGGTTGGGCATCTTTGGCGATAATATTTAATGAAGTACCAGATGATTGGGCCGAGCAATCGGGGCGTGATGCAGGCTTTGTGCTAGATCAACTGAGAGTGAAAGGCGCTGAGCGTACCACCAAAAAAGAAATTTTATCTGCGCTGGATGTGGAAGATGGCATTCCTTTGATGTCTATAGACCTGATCAAACTTCGCGAGCGTATGGAATCTTTATCATGGGTGAAAGAAGCCATCGTTGCACGAAGACTACCCAATGAGCTTAGTATAACACTTGAGGAGCGCAGTCCCTTTGCTTTATGGCAACTTAATGGAAACGTTGCTCTCATTGACGCATCTGGTGTGGTTATTACACGTCATGGATTAGAAGAATTTTCAGACCGCCTTTTAATGGTTGGTGACGGCGTGCCAGAGGCTGCGAATGATTTGGTTTATTTATTATCTCTGGCACCAAAAATTGGTAATCGTATACGCTCAGCAATAAGGATTAGTAATCGCCGCTGGGATTTGATTTTTGATAATGGTATCAGGCTAAAATTACCCGCATCAGGTGAAAATTATAACCCCAGCATGGCATGGTCGAAATTTGTATTGCAAGAAGAGAAACACAGGTTGCTTGATCGCGAAGTCAGCGTTATTGATCTCAGATTACGGGACCGCATGGTGATGCGGGTTTTACCAGATGGACTTAAGAATTTGAAAAACTATAAAAATGAAAAAGGGGTTTAGCTTGGCAGCGGTTCAGGATAATTTGATAGCTGCCCTCGACGTGGGAAGCAGTAAAGTTTCAAGCTTGATAGCAAGGATTGAGCCAGATGGCTCACTGACGGCCCTTGGATTTGCAAACAGGCAATGTTTGGGGATGAAAAATGGGGTAGTTGTTGACCCCAGTGCCGTTGAACATGCCATAAAAGATGCTATGGACCACGCAGAGCATATGGCGGGCCTTGATAAGATTGAAGAGGTCTATGTTTCGTGTTCAGCTGGCTCACCGCGCTCGCGCATTATTGAAGTTGAAGTTTCTCTTGATGGACATGAAGTAGGAGACACCGATGTGAGCCGTGTGCTTACAGCTGCGCGTCAACAAATTAATCCTGATGATGGTCGTATTCTGCATGCTTTTCCTATTGCATTTGGTTTGGATGGAGCTTTTGATGTGCATGCCCCAATTTCAATGTTTGGCGACAGCTTGAGCGTTGCTATGCATGTTATTTCAGTCAATGATTCTCCGGTAAAAAATATAGAACGAGTTGTCGAGCGGGCGCCCCTTAGCATGACGGCGCTTGTTTCATCTGCTTATGCAAATGGTTTGGCAGTGCTTGATGAAAATGAAGTGCGCCTAGGTACTACCTGTATTGATATTGGGGGTGGCACTATTGAGATTTCCATGTTTGCTGAGCAAGCCCTTGTTCATCAGGAGGTCTTGCCATACGGCGGAGATATGCTCACAGAAATAATAGCGCGCAAGCTTTTAACACCATATGCGGAAGCAGAAAAACTTAAAGTAAGGGGCTCTGCAATTGTTGATCCAGCTGATGAACGCTCTGTTCTTGATGTGCTTCAAATTGGTGAAGATCAAGATGGAGAAGAGAGCTTTGTGCGGATACCAAAAAGTGATCTGACTTACATAATGCAAAATTGGTTTGAGGAAGTCTTTCATCAAATTAATGCTACGCTCAGCGACAGTAATCTACGAGAGGTAGCGGGACAGAACATTGTTTTAACTGGAGGCTCCGCTCAATGTGATGGAATTGCCGAACTTGCAACGCGCATTTTAGGCTGCAGAACGCGCATTGGATCACCAAGAGGTATCGAAGCTATGCCTGATGTGGCAATAAAGCCACAATTTTCGACAGTTGTTGGTTTGTTGATTTATGCACAGAGGGATCCGCAACGGTCACGCAAAAATCGAGCAAAACAGGGGGTTTCAGAGTCGCACGGACTCTTCAGCCGAATCTCAGGATGGTTTCAGAATGAATTCTAGAAAAGTTAAAAAAATAAAAATGCATGCGACTCGCGGTAAATGCTGGTGTTTTATATAAATGCAGGGTACAAAGAATATAGCAGGAGGTACGGCCAATGGGTATAGATTTTTCACATTCTGAGCTAACAGAGCTCACACCTAAGATAACAGTGATAGGCGTCGGCGGAGCTGGCGGCAATGCCGTTAATAATATGGTGGCTGCAAGTCTACAAGGCGTTGACTTTGTTGTAGCTAATACAGATGCGCAAGCACTGGCAAACTCGCAAGCCAATAGCAGAATTCAGCTTGGTGTAGAAATTACCCAGGGCTTGGGTGCTGGTGCGCAGCCAAAGGTTGGCGAAGCCGCAGCAGAAGAAGCAATAAAGCAAATTGAAGAAACTCTAGAAGGCGTTCACATGGCCTTTATTACGGCTGGTATGGGCGGTGGAACGGGAACGGGCGCTGCGCCAGTAATTGCACGTGTTGCTCGTGAAAAAGGAATTTTGACAGTTGGCGTTGTCACCAAACCCTTCATGTTTGAAGGCTCCCGCAGGATGAAAATGGCGGATGCTGGTATTGCAGCTTTAGCTGACCATGTTGATACGCTAATCATCATTCCAAATCAGAATCTTTTCTGTATGGCTACCGAGAAAACCACCTTTGCAGATGCCTTTAAAATGGCAGATGAAGTATTGCACTCAGGTGTGCGCGGTATCACAGACCTAATGGTTATGCCGGGTCTGATCAATCTTGACTTTGCAGACGTGCGTACGGTGATGTCTGAAATGGGCAAGGCTATGATGGGAACGGGAGAAGCAGAAGGCGAAGGGCGTTCGGTTGAAGCTGCTCAGGCCGCTATTGCTAATCCGCTTTTAGAAGATGTTTCTCTCAATGGTGCTCGTGCGGTTATCATCAATATCACTGGTGGTATGGATATGACGCTGCATGAAGTAGATCAAGCTGCTAATCTTATCCGCTCTCAGGTAGACGGAGATGCAAATATCATTGTTGGATCATCATTCAGTCAAGAACTTGATGGCATGCTTAGAGTGTCTGTAGTGGCAACTGGCATTGAAGGATCTAGTGGTACTATGCCTAATTTTGATCGTCAGCAGCAGATTAAAACACAGGTTGAGGAGCCTGTGGTTGAAAAACCCCTGACCGAAGATCAAGCTGGAGCGGATCAAGAAGCTGAAGAAGATCAGTCTCTTGATTTGGATGCTGGCATGGAACTCGGCCCTGATGATAGGCTGATAGAAGGCGACGAGTCAGATGAGCTACCTACTCTAAGTAAGACTAAAGACGCACGCCCTTCATCTTTTGTCGATCCTGATGATGAATTGATCGAAGGAATTGACCCACATGTTGAAGAAACGTCCACGCAGCAAACTATGCAGGATGAAGATCATGATGATGGATTTGATGAGGGTGCGATTGTGGCGGCTAACTCACAAGATGCCTTTGTTGCAGAAGCTCCCAAAGAGCCTTCTCTGTCTATTAACCCTGTGGGACATGCCGAGGCTTTCGCTGATGCTGCCTATTCAAATGTAGAGCATGAGGAAGTTCAAACTCCAAGCAAGGCACCAGATGACGCGCCTCGTCAAAGTGGAGGAATGAGTTTCTTTCGTAAGCTGACAGGTGGACAAAAGCCAGAGGCTGAGGATTCTGATACCCGACCTACTCAAGTTGGAAAGCGCGGGGCAGCACTGGCAAAACCGTCTGTGGATTTGGAAGACCAGTCAAATGATAAAACGACTGATCAGTTAGAGATTCCATCATTTCTCCGGCGACAGTCTAATTAAATAATTTAATGTAATAATGAGAAAGGCTGGGATTATCCCGGCCTTTTTTTAGGTTCAAGTTGTCCAGTTTTTAATTGCAGCCTTATCGCTATCGTTTGCTTCAACCCATTCATTGGTGTCATTGGTTTCTTCTTTTTTCCAAAAAGGGGCTCGGGTTTTGAGAAAATCCATTATATAGCTGGCTGCCTGAAAAGCCGCGTCGCGGTGCGCTGAGGCCGCAATGACCAATACTATCTGATCACCAGGAAAAAGTTCACCATAACGATGGATGACTGTTAATCCTTGCAAGGGCCAGCGCTTTTTGGCTTCGTCTGTAATGCGTTCTAACTCTAGTGATGTCATTGCAGGATAATGCTCAAGAGTCATCGACTTTAGACTTTTGTCAGCAAGGTCACGAACAAGCCCTGTAAAGCTTACAATAGCCCCAATATCATGGTGGCCCTCACTGATGAGACGGCTTTCAGTTGACATATCAAAGTCTTTAGACTGTACAGAAATTTTTATCATAAAAGCCCCATTAGCCGCCTGTAACAGGAGGAAAAATAGCTATTTCATCGTTGTTTTGTATTGCTTGTGCGCCATGAACATACGTCTGGTTTACTGCAATGCGCAAGCGGCTCGTGTCGTTAAGAGCTTTGGCGTGACCGGAGCTTTGTAAGGCAAGCCATGTCAATAAATCATCCACAGTGGTAATGTCGTTGGGTAAGGTAATATTTTCTTCAGAGGTCCCAATTTGTTCTCGGACCCATGCGAAATAGACTAATTTCATATAGCTTTTGCCTTTCTCGGGCGTATTATAACATATGTTTAAGGCCGGCGCGTAAATAGTCATAACCAGTATACAGCGTTAACACTGCAGAAAACCAAAGTGTTGTTAGACCAATCTCTGTGGCGTAAACACCAAGAGCGTCCCCAGCTGGAGCCCAGCATAAAACTCCAAGGGCGATCATTTGAAAAGTGGTTTTCCATTTTGCTATCATGCTAACGGGCACCTCAATTTGCTCACCAGCTAAAAACTCTCTAAGGCCAGAGACCAATAACTCACGGCACATAATAATTACCGCAGCGATGATATGTAAGCCATCAACAATATCAAAAGCCACAACAAGAATGATGACAGCGCCAACCATTAATTTGTCTGCAATGGGATCTAAAAACTTTCCGATTTTACTTACTGTTCCACTGGTGCGCGCAAGGTATCCATCAAAAAAATCTGTGATGCCTGCAAAGGCAAAAACTATACCTGCAACCCAGCTCCCAAGGGGTTGCTCCATATAAAATCCAATCATTAAGATTGGAATGACCACAATTCTAGAAAGCGTTAATATATTTGGTACGGTCCACATTTAAATTTTTTCGCTTTGTTGGTTCTAATGTTGAAGTTCATTCTCAAAGAATGACATGTTTAAAGGAATATACATAATCTTATAGGCCAACATAACTCCCTACAGATTAGGGTCAACTCCTTAAGTTGACTAATCGTCGAAGATTTTATGTAAAATTTGACTAAATACTTGTATTCTATAAAATAAACTCTCTGATAGAATAAAGACCGTATGAAAGAATATCTAAAATAACATAATAGCTACCAGTGCATTTGCTTTAATCGGTTTGAATTATACGCTTTGTGGAGTCAAAAGATGGCTATAGATATTGTAAGCTTGTGGATGATTGTAGGCATGACAGCTCTCTTGAGCGGTATTGCCAATAGCATAATTTGTTATAGCAGTTTGCAGGTTAGGGGCATTGGCTATTGGGCAATATTCTCCTTCCTATTTGCACTTGGTATTGCTTTAAGCAGGAATGCAAATATTGTAAGCATGCAAAATTGGGTCTTTTTGGCAGATGTGATATTAGTCACGGCCTTCACTTCACTATATATTGGCGTTAGAGAGTTAAAAGATAAGCATACACATCCGTGTATTATGCTTGGAGCCCTGTGGGTGGCTGCGGTGTGTTTAAT
>CBFDBT010000113.1:0-8689 GCA_965603115.1 uncultured Alphaproteobacteria bacterium | reverse complement strand
TGCGCCAGTGTGCGGGTTAAGGTCCACAGTCCGCTCTTTGATAGGGTATAGCTCATGAATTGTGGATTTAGCTTAAGCACTCTTTGATCAATAATGTTGATGATGTTGCCCGTAGTGCCATCGCTTAAAGAACCGGCCAGGGCTTGGCTTAGAAGGAATGGCGCGTGAAGATTAACCTCCATATGCTTGTCCCAACCTTCATGGGTAGCTGTCATTACATCATCATTTTGAAAGACCGAAGCATTGTTGACCAATGCCGTAACAGATTCGCTTGCTTTGGCTGCGCACTGATCAATCAATTGCTCAGTATCAGCACGAACAGACAAGTCGCACTGCACAGCAAAGGCCTTGCCACCATTTTCTAAAATCGTTGCCACGGTTTTTTCGGCGTCACCTTGGCTATCATGGTGATGTACAGCAATTTGCCAGCCCCTAGACGCCATTTCTAGCGCTATAGTGCGACCAATACGCTTTGCAGCTCCTGTGATGAGCATAGTGGGCATTTAATTGGCTCCTATCATCATCATGTTTGTGCCGTTATGCGTTTGCAGAAGATATCCCATATAGAAGCTATAAGCGAGCAAGAAGCCTACGCCACTATAGCGACCTACACTTTGTTTAAAGTGACAGTAAGGCAGAAGCGCGATAGAGGCTGCCAGCATTACCCACATATCTACGCGCATAAAGCTGTCGGGGATGGGGATGTCGCCAAAAATGGAGGCTGCGCCGACGACCGCCAAGAGATTAAATAGGTTGGAGCCGATGACATTACCAACTGCTACATCGTGGTGACGGCGAAAGGCTGCCGCCAGGGCAGTAACAAGCTCGGGCAGGCTGGTGCCGATGGCAACGAGAGTTAGGCCGATCACTTCTTCACTAACGCTCCATTCACGGGCAATGACGACAGCGCCTTTGACCAACATATCCGCACCAAATCCGAGACCAATTATGCCGCCTATAATAAGCATTATGGAAAAGCCATAACTTTGAGGTGTCTCACTGATGCCGTCCAGCTCTTCTAAAGGCTCGATGGCTTCTGGGTGTGCCTTGGCGCGCAGGGCTGAATAAACGAGGAAAAGAGTGAGTAAACCAAGCAGGATGAAACCTTGCGGCATTGTATAAGCGCCTTGTGAGGCTATACCCATAAAGATGAAAATAACCGTAGCAGCCAGCATAATCATAAGATTACGTGTCATACGCGGGGAAGCACAGCTAATCGGGTAAACGAGGGCTGGCAAACCGATAACCAGTAGGACATTGGCAATGTTGGATCCGATGACATTGCCGAGAGCCAAGGTCGGCGCCCCGATGAGAACCGCATCAATCGCGACCACAAGCTCGGGCGCAGATGTGCCGAAAGCGACAATTGTTAGGCCAATAACAAGGGTGGGGACACCCATCTTTTTAGCGAGAGCCACCGCCCCGCGCACAAGAAAATCTCCGGCAAAAACCAGAATGACAAGACCAAGCAAAACTTCTAAATAGGCCATGATGCCCTTTCATATAAGACAAACTATAGAGGTTATATAGTGGGCTTTAAGCGAGATTGGAAGATGTGAAATAATTTTAGATGAAGCGCTGCCTATATCCTCAATGTAAAATACATACGTCATGCTGAACTTGTTTCAGCATCCATAACCTACTTACAACTAACTCAGTTCTGATAAAGTAACGTTTGGGCCTAACATAACATGGATTCCGTTCCCTCAAGGCTGCCGCCTTTCGCCCGGAATGACGACCGTGTTTGTGGTAAACCCTAACTGAGCCTGTCGAAGCCCGAGCCCACGTCACACCCTCGTAGGAGGGTGTCCATCCTATCACTTAGCTATATTGCGGCTAAATCGCGCAGAAACACACACCAGACCATATGGATGCCCTCCTTCCTTCGACAAGCTCAGGACGAACGGAGGGCATGATGTGATCAGGCTATCAATATCCACGGTCTCGATCATATAAGTTAACAATCTCGCCCGTGGCTTCATAAGTGGCAATGGAGCCAAGGACATAATCTACGGCGGTTTCAATACGGGTTTCGGCTGAAATATGCGGTGTTATGATCACCTGCTCACAGTCCCAAAGCGGGTCATTTTCGGGCAGGGGCTCGGTTTTAAACACATCCAAGCTTGCTCCTGCTATATGACCACTTACAATAGCGTCAAGTAGAGCCTTGCTATCAAGTACATTGCCGCGCCCTGCATTGATGATAGAAGCGCCTTTTGGCAGACAGGCTATTGTTTCAGCATTAAGCAAGTCATTAGTGCCGCTTGTTGCGGGAAGCAAGCTGACGAGAATATCGGTGGCACCGAGAAAATCGTTAAATTCCTCAGCGCCGGTATAATGTTTCACATCTGTTTCGGCTGCCTTTGCCGTGCGTGACCACGTAATAAGATTATAACCAAAGGGTTTAAGGCGCTCTGCGCATGTTCTGCCCAAGGCACCATAGCCCATAATACCAACGCGCATATCTTGCGGTAGCTTTGGTGGTTGTTTAAGCCATATTTTGCGGCGTTGCTGGGCCATAACTTGGGGCATCTTGCGGTTTTGCATCAAAACACTCATCACCACCCAGTCGGCCATGCCATCGCGCAAACCATCATCGCTCAGGCGAGAGATAGGAAGGGTGGCGGGCAGTGTCGGGTCGTTGAGTAGGTGGTCAACACCGGCCCCGCCATAGAACATAACTTTGATGTTGGGAAATTTTGCCACCATACCGGGCTTGGGTTTCCACATGAAGGCGTAGCAGGGCGTTTGGGTGTCATCGCCCCAGTTCTCGTATGAGCGAACATCAGTGTTTGGGGAAGCCGCTTTAAAGGCCTTAACCCAGTTATCGTTATCAGTGCCGTCCATATAGACCATAATAGGTAACATAGTTTTACGTCTCACAATGTTTGTATGGGGCGACCTGAGGGCCGCCCACCTAGTATTTATCGAACAGGCTTGGCGTGGGCTGAAGCTCTAAATATTGTGTTCATAAGCATAATATTAAGACCGTCCAGATAAGCCCGTGATGTTGGGTCCTGTGTGAAGCCTATTACCATACCGCGCCCTGTTGGCTGGTGAATAAGGAAAGGTTTGTAGGCCATCTGTTTTTTGTTTTCCGCCCACAAATAGCCACTGGCCAGAACATTTTTCTCATCTTTGAACCAGGCTACATTTTTACCGGATGCCAGTTTGATCGGGGTATAAATATCTTTACCTATTACCATGGATACAACATTTTCATGCACACCAGCCGTTAACCAGTGTTCCTGATCTACTTCGATATTAGCAAGAACGCCCGCCACGTGAGAAGGGCTTTCTTCATCATTTTCTATCGCATTAATCAGGTCACTTTTTTTGCTATAAAGCTTGCCGTCCACCGTGGACTTTTCTTTATCTTCTTTTTCAGCCTTAGGTGCATCTTCGTCTTTGACAGCATTTTCGCGTTTGATATCCAAAAGCCCAGCATCAACATCGGCTGCATATTTGGTGGCGCTGCCAAGCGTGATAAGTACACCACCACTTTTAACCCATTTTTTAAGGTTTGCTGCGCCATCTTTGCCAAGGGTGCCTTTATAGTTGCCCGCGGGCAAGATAAGCACTTGATAAGCGCTAAGGTTAGCATTTTTCAGCGTGGATGTGCGAATTGCGGTCACAGGATAGTTAAATTGCCGCTCGATAACAAAGCGCGAACTGCCTGCACTGAGCGAACTGGTAGGTTCGTCCCATGCCATGGCAATTTTTGGTGCAACCATAGTTGCCATATTAAAGCTGCCAAAGCTTGGGCCTTTTGTAACCCAGCTTGTGTCGGTGCCGTCGACTTTCGCGCCGCTTGCTGCTGTAATTTTAGCAACTTTACTGGCAAGGTCATCGCCGTTTCGTCGTGTCTCGATAACCAGTGAGCCCGCTGGATAGCTTTTCTTGCCGTCTAGTGTGAAGGCTTTGTCAGCGCTTTTAACGGTTAGGCCCTCTCGTAGAGCGGCGGTTAAAAAGCGTCCTGCTGCCATGTCGCCCCACGGCACGATATAAGCAACCGTGGCATCAGGATTGCTCACTTTGCCTGCCATAGTGTCATTTGCATTTACTTTATGACTGGCGACTTTAACTTCACTGCCACAGGCGTTGGTATCAATATTGAACATTTGTGGAAGGGACCAGCCTGTAACGTCGTAAATTTCATCATCAAGTTTGCGGGCGCGGCGGCGTTCTTGTTCTTTAAGAAAAGCATCACTCATGTCGACTTGCTTGGTAAAGGTTGTTTTGGCAAAACGTCCGCGAGGCTGGGCTGTATCAATAAAATATGCCCCCGCGCTATAGTTTACACCACAAGCTTTAAAGCTTTTATCAGCTTGACGCACATCTAGTCCGTGCTCTGCCATAAGCGTTGCAAGGCGGTGGTTGCCAGCTTTGTCCCGCGTGTTTGGCATAATGAAAACACGCTCTTTTTTGTTAGCCTTGCCTTCTGCTATAGCACTGACTTGATAGTTATAAAAATCACCAAGCAATTTTTCGCGAGCATTAGCAACACCTTCAGCGGTTGAGATGGAGGCTACAAAATGCTCTTGCACCGTATATTTATAGGTCATCATTTCGCCGGTGGATTTGCGGTATTTTTCGCCGCGAGACGAAGAGACTTCATAAGTGGAGGCTGAAGCGCCATAAAAAATAGGCCAGCTGTCGCCGTAACCCGGGTAAAAGGCATCAAACACTTCACGGGTGAAATAATCAAATCCAAAGCGATCAAAATGTTTGCCGTGATTTTTACCAATCTCGGTCATGTTATCAATTTGTGTTTGAGTCATATGAGGGTTAAACGGCTGGGCAGCTGGTGCAAAATAATAACTGCTGTCGCCGCCCATCTCATGCAGGTCAATCACAACGAGGGGTAAATATGTGTTGAGGGCTTTGATGCGTCCTTTGGTCTCCGGCTGCGTCGCAGCAAGCCAGTCGCGGTTCATATCAAAAAGATAGTGGTTAGAGCGTCCACGAGGCCATGGCTCGTTTTGTTCAGCGCTCAATCGGTCTCCGCTATGCTCCATGCCAACTGACGAATAATAGCGCGTGGTAAAACGGTCGCGGCCATCAGGGTTTTGTGCTGGATCAATGAAAACCAAAGTATTTTCAAGAATTTTTTTGTTTGTTGCTTCGTCTGGAGCCGCCAGTAGGTGATAAGCTGTCATCATGGCAGCGTCCATGCTGCTGATCTCGTTACCGTGTACGCCATAAGCAAGCCAAACCGAGCCTGGCATACTGGCGGCCATTTCTTTTGCTTCGGCTTTGCTGGTGATGGCAGGACTAGCTAGTTTTTTCATGTCGGCTGAAAGTTTATCGAGCCCAGCAATATTTTCAGGACTGCCAATAGCGATATAAATAAGTTTTCGACCTTCCCATGTGCGGCCATATTCTATGATTTTCATACGGTCGGGTGCTGAACGCTGGAGTGTTTCCATAAAGCGTAGCATATCACTGTGACTGGTGATGCGCTCACCAACACCGTACCCTAGTACTTGGTCGTGGGTCGGGATGCTTTTGTTATAGCTTGTGCCGGGCCACATATCATAGCCGTCCGATGCTAGCGTTGTCGGGGTGATAAGCGCTGTGCAAGCCAGCGTTAATCCAACCAGTGTATGCTTTAAATTCATGGGAAACTTCCTTTAATTTAATAAATCTAGCTGCTATCTTTAGAGGTTTTTTGAGAAGATGCAAAGGGAGTCTTGAATTTGCTTTGGATCTTTATATGTGTAATGTTGCAATCATTGCGATAGATGTGCAATGAACAGACAGAACGAGCAAAAGGAATGGGGATATGGCAGAGAAAAAAGATACTAAGATAGCGAAATTACATCGTTGGAGCGCAACAATGTTTCATGTGATTGCTATAGGAGCAATCATATTTTTAGCTGGTCCTGTGCTCTATCAGGAGATTTTTGGATACAATCATGAATCGGTCCCTGAACCAGTTTCACAGGAAGAAGTAAAAGCTGCGCTTGATGAAGGTGTTAGCTTGCAATCCATTCAGATAAGAGACCATTCAATACCTTATCCAGAAGAAGGCATCATTTTATACGAAATCAGGCAGTCTAAAGTATCTGTTTTTCCTTTAGAAGAAGACAAAACTAGCTATTTCTCTTCAAAGGATTATAAAAGTTATAGTTCAGTGATGAATAATCTCGCAATTCATAACTGGGAGAAAGTGCAGACTAAACTTCTTTTAGAAAAACGTGCTATACTTGAATCTTACTTTACTTGGAGAGGGGATAGTTTTTTTCGTATTGTAGCTGCGGTTCGTGTGCCAGATAGTGAAGATAAAACCAAAACCACTGATAGTCACCTTCTCGTTTATGATGTCTTTGAAGATAAAAGGGAATATGTTGATCTAGGTGATTATAAGCTGACTGGATTTGATTTGATGATCCCTTGTAAGAAAAATAGGAAAAAATGCATTTCGCCTATCCCTGAAACTTTAGTTGTTGAAGTGGTCTCAGATCGAGATGGGGATGGTGAATTTGATATTGAAACAGAAACGGTTATTCCTATGAAAGTGGATATGGAGACAATGAAACTGGTGCCAATTCTCAACCACAATACGCTTGTCAGAGCGCAAGATATTCTTGACGGTAAAACTCTTGGTGAGAAGGGCCTTGACTCTGCAAAGCTGCAAGAATAAAAGCAGCCTCAACAGTGCGTCATAACATTTGTGAAGGTTTCTCTTGATTTATGAGAAACTCATCCTTATGTTGCGCCGCTAATGAATTATTGAGTCGGCGGTTTCGCAGGCTTTGGTCTTACTACGGTAAGGCAAACTAGTAGAAGGTTTAAGAAAATGGCTGTACCTAAGAGAAAAGTATCCCCGCACCGTCGCGGCATCCGTCGTTCACACGATGCCCTTAAGGCTGTGAACGTGCAGGAAGACCAGCACACTGGTGAATTTAAAATGCGCCACCACATCGACCTGAAATCAGGCATGTACCGTGGTAAGCAGATTATTGAGCCAAAAGGCGACTATTAAGGCTTAGCCTAAGTCTCTTTTGACTGATTGTTATTTTAAAAGGGTGATTCTCATATGAGGGTCGCCCTTTTTCATTCATCTTTGGTTAAAGTAAGTTAAAGTATGTTAGGTTTATAAGTCAGTAAATTAGGAGACTGTTATGTTAAGCCGAATGATCCCTTTTTTGATCCCTTTTTTCTTTTCAATCAGTGCCTGTGCACAATCGCCCCAACACTTTAATAGTCAACAGTCTGGGGATAGCGAAGAGGGTGCTATTCAGATCAGAGATGAAGACGCATCCACAATCGGTAGCCTTGCTTTTGATCGTGCCATAGCAGATCTGCCCGTTATTACTAGTGGCGAAGACTATGACCGCATTCATCGGATTATGTCGCGTCTAGTACGCTCCGCTGCGCGCCCCGATATTGGTTGGCGCATGGTGCTGGTTGATAGCAATATTCCTGATGCGTGGGTATTACCAGACGGTAAAATGGCCATTTATCTCGGTATTCTTAACCGCCTGCAGGATGATCAGGAAGTAGCTGCTCTTTTAACCCACCAAATGGCTCACAGTCTTCTTGGGCATAATATGTTTTTGCTAGGAAGAAATGAGATCCAGTCCGTATTGATGGCTCAAGACACGAGGGCCAGTGGCTCTATGCGGGAGCAGCTCGCTTATAATCTCGGTGTATCCATCGCTGAAGGTGTGCAGGTTATGCCCTACAGTCGCATGATGGAAAGTGAAGCCGATGACCTCTCAATGGTTATGATGCTTAAAGCAGGTTACGACCCAGCCGCCGCTATAGGTACATGGCAGTGGCTTAGCGATGAAAGCCGGTTTGCGATGGAATATCTCTCTTCGCATCCGTCTGTATCTTGGCGCATAGAGCAAATGTCGGACCAGTTGCCATGCTATCACAAAGCTTTTAAAGAGACATGGGGGCACAACCCGAGAGGCCTAGAGGAGCAATACCGTGATGTAACGATTGAGTGCCCTCCCTTTGTGACCGGAATGATGAGCAATATTAAGCGCGATTATAGCAGTAATAATGACCAACAATATATGTATGATTGGGATGATGAGCCGGGTTATGAAGCCGCCTATTATGACCATGTTCGCTATAACCGTTATTATTACGATGATCCCTATTATAATGCGTGGCAGCGCGGTCGCGTGTCTTATAGCTTTGGTTTTGGCTTCGGTGGTTTTAGCTACTATCGCTGGAGCCCCTTTTGGAGCGGATGGAGTTATTATGACCCATGGCGGCCACGTTATGTTTTTCGTATTGGACGTGGGTATAACCACTATGTAGACCATCCTTATCGCTATACACGTAGCTGGAGTCATCGCCGCATAACATTCCGCGACCGCCACTATGACCGCAAGGATTATTACAGGGACGAAAGCCGTTACAGCGAGCGTCGACGGGAATATAGAGATGTTGAACGCCGTAAAGCCGCATTGCGTAGTAGAAACGCTGTTATACGCACCCAGCATAATAGCCCGACCCCGCAAGGTGTGGTCACGCAAAGAGAGGGTGGTAAAAGGATAATTGCCGCTGAGCGTGACAAACTTATCAGGAACAAAAACATTCGTGAGAGAAATGTTGAGACCACTAAGTCACGGATTGCGACAAAAGGAACTAAAAGCTATAGAGTGACCTCAAAGGACGCTGCAATAAGACGGCCCGCTAAATTACAAACTGCTCCTAAGCGCAGGGG
>CBFDBT010000112.1:0-8913 GCA_965603115.1 uncultured Alphaproteobacteria bacterium | reverse complement strand
ACGACATCACAGACGTGAAGATTGCTCGACTATTTTGAATAGCGAGTACACGGCGCGTGCTAAAGCTTTTCCCGTCACGAATGGGGTCTACTTCATAGATGATGGGTTTTGATGTATCACCCGCCAGCAAAAAATAGGCATGCTGGGAGTGGACACGTCGGTCTTCTCCAACGGTTTGGATAGCTGCCGACATTGCCTGCGCTAAAACCTGTCCGCCAAAGGTTTTATATTCACGCGGCGGCCATGTGCTACCGCGAAATAGTTCTTTATCAAGGCGCTCTAAGCGCAGTGAATCTACTAATTTACCAAGGCTTTCAGTCATTTTCACTCTCCGGCACGTCAATGCCCATTTCTTTAAGTACCGCGTGGGTATCCGCGCCTATTTTGTGTGCGCCGTGCTGAATTTCTGATTTTGTACGGCTAAATCGCGGCGCTGGTGCGGGCTGCATGACACCATCCACTTCGACATAAGTGCCGCGGGCCTTATTGGCTGGATGATCGGGCGCTTCCATGAATGACAAAACGGGGGCAAAACAGATGTCCGTGCCCTCCATGATGCCCGTCCACTCATCCCGAGTTTTAGAGACGATAGTCTCAGCCAACATCGCTTTCATTTCAGGCCACTTTGATTTGTTCATCTGATCTTTAAATAAGGCTTTATCAAGCCCGAGCGTTTCGATTAGTAAAGCATAAAACTGCGGCTCAATTGAGCCAATCGTTACATACTCGCCGTCAGCACAGACATATGTATCGTAAAAATGGGCCCCACCATCTAAAAAGTTAGATCCTCTCTTACTTGCGTCCCACATGCCAGCAGCCTGTAAACTGTGAAACAACCACATTAATTGCGCCGAACCGTCAACCATGGCGGCATCGACGATCTGCCCCTTGCCCGATTTTTGCGTCTCCAGTAAAGCCGCAAGAATGCCATTGACCAGCAACATGCCTCCGCCGCCCATATCCCCCACCAAATTAAGCGGCGGCACAGGTTTTTCATCAGCAGTACCAATGGCATAGAGCGCTCCCGTTAGAGCAATGTAATTGATGTCATGCCCAGCAGCTTTGGCGAGCGGTCCGTCTTGGCCCCAACCTGTCATGCGAGAAAAGATAAGTTTTTCATTCGCCTTAAAACAATCACTCGGGCCTATACCCAGCTTTTCACACACGCCCGGACGGTAAGGGTCAATCAGAACATCCACTTTCTCGATCATGCGCAGCAAAGTGGCTACCCCTTCAGGAGACTTAAGGTCTAGCACGACAGATTTCTTGCCCCGAGAACTGACATCTTTGGTCAATCTTGGGTCCATTGCACCAGCGCGCTCAATACGAATAACTTGTGCCCCCATATCAGCAAGCATCATACCCGCCATAGGAGCCGGGCCAATCCCTGCTAGTTCAATCACTTTATAGCCTGATAAAGTTCCCATAAGCGCTCCACTCTCAACTATTATTTGGGCTGCATACGAATACCGCCATCCATGCGTATACATTCACCGTTGATATAATCATTCTCGACAATACTTTGCGCAAGATGCGCTATCTCATCAGGTAGGCCCAATCGTTTCGGGTATAGAACCTGACTGGCTAGAGGGTTTAATGCCTCTTCAATCTCGGGGGTCAGTTCTTCCGCTCCGCCCATCAACAGGGGTGTCGCGATAAGACCCGGTACGATGGTGTTAACCCGCACACCCAAAACCGCAAGGTCTCGCGCTATAGGCAGGGTCATACCAACCACACCGCCCTTGGACGCGGAATAAGCTGCTTGACCAATTTGCCCTTCGTAGGCTGCAACGGACGCTGTATTAATAATAACCCCACGACCGCCATACTTATTAAACGGCTCATTTTCAGACATTTTTTCAGCGCACAAACGCAGGACGTTAAATGTTCCAATCAGGTTGATGTTAATAATGCGCGTAAAGTCCGCAAGCGGGAATGGGCCGTCTCTACCCATTGTGCGCTTGGCACTCCCCGTGCCCGCATAGTTACAATTGATATGAATAGCACCGAAAGCCTCCATCGTAGCTTTAACGCCAGCTTTTACTGAGTCTTCATCGGTAACATTGACATTGCAAAATATCACATCACTACCGAGCTCATCAGCTAAAGCCTGACCCTTTTCCGCATTCATATCAAAGATTGCGCATTTGGAGCCAGCGGCTGTAAATCGCTTGACCGAGGCACGACCCAGTCCAGATGCGCCGCCCGTGATAACAGCGACTTTACCCTTCATATCCATAACAGCTCCCCTATACTGAAATTAAAAATTACGCGTGTTAAATGGTGTATAGTTAGGGCCAAGGCAATCTCGACTGATAATGAGCTTCATGATCTCTGAGCTGCCGGCAAAAATGGTCGAGACGCGTGCGTCGGTAAATTGCCGTGAGATCGGATATTCATCCATATATCCAGCGCCGCCATGCATTTGCACACCAACGTCCGCAGCTTTTACCTGAAGCTCGCTTCCAAGCAGTTTAGCTTTAGCGGCATCAATAGGAGTGAGTTGTCCGGCATTAAAAGCAGCTACGCACTGGTCAACATAAATCTGCGCGACGTCTAGTTCTGCGCGCAGTTCTGCCAAGCGAAACTGTGTATTTTGAAAAGCCGCGAGTGGCTTGCCGAAGGCTTTGCGCTCTTTAACATAGTCTGCCGCTAAATCGTATGAAAGCTGAGCCGCTGAAAGATAGCCAGAAGCCCCGAGCAAACGCTCTTCAGCAAGACCCATCATCAAATATTTAAAGCCTTCGCCCGCTTCCCCCAAAACATTTTCCTTGGGCACTTTTACATTATGGAAAAACAGCTCAGCGGTATCTTGGCCTTTAGCACCCATCTTCTTAAGGTTTCGACCACGCTCAAACCCTTCCATACCGCGCTCAACGAGAAAGAGCGTCATATGGTGTGGATTGTTTGCTGGGTCTGTCTTGGCAGCAACCACCACCAGATCAGCATTTATGCCATTGGAGATAAAAGTTTTAGAGCCATTCAATACCCAGTGATCATCTTTCTCAACAGCTTGTGAGCGCATGCCAGCCAAATCACTGCCCGCGTCAGGTTCCGTCATGGCGATGGCTAAGATACACTCGCCGCTTATGCACTTTGGCAAAAAGCGAGCGCACTGCTCTTCATTGCCAAATCTTGTGATATAGGGGCCAACAAGGCGTGAATGCAGCGTATTATACCAATCGTGCACACGGGCATAAGCCGTTTCTTCGATAATAACTTGCTCAAATCGGAAATCAGCATCGCCCATGCCACCATATTTCTCATCTGGCCACACCATCAAAAAACCTTTATCGCCAGCCTTTTTAAAAGCTGCACGATCAACTATGCCAGCGTCCCTCCACTCTTCCATATGAGGCACAATCTCGGCGGCCAAAAATTTGCGGTAAGCTTCGCGGAACATATTCTGCTCTTCGGTAAAATCACGAGGTAACATGTGGTATTTCTCCATAATTAGGTAAGGGAATTCTTTTAAGGCTCACTTTAGGTCATGACCAAAGATCCCGCAATGATGTTGTCTAAATATAAATTGATGCAGCGTGACAAAACAAGCTCTTTCAATGGAACTTTATGTCATATAACGTGGTTTACTATTGAAATAGATGAAAACTCGTTCCATTGTCTCTAGACTATTCAGTGGTGACTGAAGAAGATTTTGAAACAGTTTGTAAGTGATATTATAAGTTTAATTGAGGGGGTTAACAGTGAGTGCCGCAGACATAGATATAGAAAAGCTCGAAGCCTATTTAAACGTTGCAATGCCAGAGTTTAAAGGACCCCTTACCGTTGAAAAATTTAAGGGCGGGCAATCCAATCCTACTTTTAAAATAACCGCGAGTAGCGGGACATATGTCCTGCGCCGCAAACCTCCAGGGGAGCTTTTGAAATCGGCTCATGCTGTTGACCGTGAATTTAAAGTTATCAATGCGCTACAAGATACTGATGTTCCGGTTCCCAAAACCTATCTCTTATGTGAGGATGATTCCATCATCGGCTCTATGTTTTATATCATGGAGTATTTAGAAGGGCGTATTTTTTGGGACTCTTCTCTGCCTGAGCTTGCCACAAATGCAGAACGCACAGCAATTTACGACGAAATGAACCGTGTTCTGGCTGCCATGCATAGTGTGGACATAGACGCTGTTGGATTGCAGGACTATGGTGCACCGGGAAATTATATTGAACGACAGATTAACCGCTGGATTAAGCAGTATAGAGCCTCTGAAACTGAAACTCTGGATTCGATGGAATCCCTCATCAAGTGGCTGCCTGAAAATATCCCTGCCGATGATGGTACAGTGACACTGGCACATGGAGATTATCGCCTGGATAATATCATGTTCCACCCCACAGAGCCTAAAGTGATTGCTGTGCTTGATTGGGAATTATCCACGCTTGGTCACCCGCTTGCTGATCTGGCATACCAATGTATGGGTTGGGCTATGCCCGGCAGCCTTTTGGGTGTTGATCGTAAAGCCCTCGGCATTCCTAGCGACGAGGATTATATCGCCGATTACTGTGCACGTACTGGTCGCGATGGTATCGATAATTGGAATTTCTATCTAGCCTTTTGCTACTTTCGATTGGCTGGTATTCTACAAGGCATAAAAAAGCGTGCGCTTATCGGCACAGCTTCAAGCGACGAGGCCAAAGCCAAAGGCGAAATGGTCAAACCCCTCGCTGATATGGGCTGGGCTGTAGTTAAATAACGGGAGTGGATAAAATACCTTACGCAAGACCCTCGTTTAAAATCTTTTCAACAGAATCAATCACTGATAGCGCGTCGGCCACTAAGTCTGTCTTGCCTTCCTGCTCCAACCATTGCTGAAAAGCCTGAACCGTGCCAGTGACAATCATATTCGCAACCAGTGACGGGCGCTGGTCCCTCTTCATATCCAGGTTATACTCTTCAGCAATATACTCGCTGAGCATTTTAGCCTTTTTGGCTTCAAACAATATCCAAGTAGCCATAACATCCGGACTTTCACCAAGGAATACACCAACGTCAGACTGAATGGCATCATCAGCTTTTTGAAGTGCTAACTCAGCACCTACTTTGGTCACTTCGCGAATAAAGTCGAAAAAGGGTGTTTTGCCTTTGTGCTCATCTATCGCTCTCTCTAGACCAATCACTGCGCCACCTGCAATTTTCGCTACCAAATCCGTTTTATTAGGGAAATGATTAAATACAGTGGTCACATGAACATTAGCGGCAGCAGCTATCGCATTCATTGTTGTATTTTTATAACCCGATTGCCCAAACAACTTATCGGCGGCAATGATAATGGAAGCACGTGTCTTCTTCCTGCGAGAGGTCCGCATGGGATATTGTTTTTCTAATTCTGCCTCTGTCATCATATTCCCTTTATAGTGATTAAGTTTATACCATAGGCATTAAAATACAACTAAATTAGCCACCATTTGCTATCACATTTAATTTACTAATTTTCAGAAGTGGTAAGCTTTGAAGCATATGCCAGCGTGATATCATACTTGCACCTTTACCCTCTCTGAATATTTTATTCAAAGACAAGGCGGTCACGATCAAAAATTCTTTTGACATGGTATATAAGCATGGTCAAACTGTTTCATCATCATACATCTATCAGGTATGGGGAGTACATTTTGGGGAAATGCGCTAAAGGCCAAACACATTTCTGGCTGTTTGCGCAAAATCGAGGGGACAAGTAAAATGACAAGGAATAGCAACCGCACAGCCATGACCATATTAGCAATGAGTTTTGCTATATTTTTATCAAGCTGCGGCAGCGAACCAAAATCTCAAGACACATCGGCAAGCCCAGCAGCTATAGATGCGGCGAGGCTCATCGCTGCCAATGCTGAGCCTGAGAACTGGATGGGTCACGCTCGCACATATGACGAACAACGCTTTAGCCCCCTTGTCAATATCTCAGACCAAAACATTGAGGAACTCGGACTCGTCTGGTCGGTAGATCTGCCAACATTTAGAGGATTAGAGGCCAGCCCGCTGGTTATCGATGGCGTCATGTACACCACAACAAACTGGAGTATGATTTTTGCCTACGATGCCAAAACCGGCGAAGAGCTATGGTCTTATGACCCCAAAGTTCCCAAAGAAAAAGGCTTCCATGCCTGCTGCGACGTTGTTAATCGCGGCCTTGCTGCCTGGAACGGCAAGCTTTATCTCGGCGCCCTAGATGGTCGGTTAATTGCAGTCGACGCTGCTTCTGGCAAAGAAATTTGGTCGACGCAGACTTTCCCGTATGAAAGTTCACGCACCATCACAGGTGCTCCTCGTATCGTCAAAGGCAAAGTACTGATAGGTCACGGCGGCGCTGAATATGGCGTGCGCGGTTATGTCTCTGCTTATGACGCAGAAACAGGAGATATGGCTTGGCGTTTTTATACCGTTCCCGGCAATCCCGCTGATGGATTTGAAGATGAGACGCAGGAGGAAATTGCCAAGACATGGAACGGTGAGTGGTGGGCTTTCGGAGGTGGTGGCGGCACCGTGTGGGACTCTATGGCCTACGATCCAGAGCTTGACCTCCTTTATATAGGTGTTGGCAATGGAAGTCCTTGGAACCAAGAGGTCAGATCCCCAGGTGGCGGCGACAATCTTTTTCTCTCGTCCATCGTTGCCCTCAAGCCCGATACGGGAAAATATGTTTGGCACTATCAAACAACGCCCGGTGACACATGGGACTATACAGCCACGCAACACATCATTTTAGCGGATTTAGAAATTGATGGGGTACCTCGAAAAGCTTTGATGCAAGCGCCTAAAAATGGCTTCTTTTACGTCATTGACCGCGAAACAGGCGAGCTACTATCCGCTGAAAAATACAGCATACTAACTTGGGCTAGTCATGTGGACATGAAAACAGGGCGCCCTGTAGAACTACCCGGCGCACGCTACTATGACCCTGAACAGGTTAAATATATGCCTGCAATGCACCTTCCTGGCACTTTAGGGGCGCACAACTGGCACCCTATGGCCTATAACCCAATGACTGGACTGGTTTATATTCCAGCCCAAGACATAGGCGGCAATTTTGCGGCCATCAATGATTGGGAGTACAAAGAAGGTGCTTGGAATACAGGCACTGATTTTTCCAAAACACCGACACCACAAGATCCTGCTGTTATTAAAGTAGTCAGAGGGCTTATGCAGGGCCGCATTCTCGCGTGGGACCCTATCACCCAAAAAGAAGCTTGGCGCGTAGAGCACGGAACTCCATGGAACGGCGGCATGCTAACAACTGCTGGTAATCTCTTGTTTCAAGGTAATGCCCACGGTGAGCTGGCTGCTTATAAGGCCGACACTGGCGAGAAGCTATGGTCGTTTGATGCTGGTACTGGCATTGTAGCACCACCTGTTACTTACAGTGTTGACGGTGTGCAATATGTAACGGTAATGGCTGGCTGGGGTGGTGCTTTCCCTCTTGCTGCTCAAGCTTTTGGTATGCCAAAGCGAGCGCCTGCAACCAATCGCGTTTTAACTTTTGCTATCGGCGGCACTAAAAGCCTTGCTAAAAATGAAGACGCAAGCATTTCCCTACCCGAACCACCAGCGCGTTTTGGTAGCGCCGAGCAACTCACAAAAGGAAAATACGCTTATTATGACAATTGTGTTGTCTGCCATGGTATCTCCCTAGTTTCTCCTGCATCGCTTCCTGACTTGCGCGTAAGTGCTACGCTCCACGAGCCTGACCTTTGGCAATCCATCGTGCATGATGGTGCTCTGCAGGAAAACGGCATGATCAGCTTTTCAAAATATTTATCCCCTGAGGATATTGAAGCTATCAGGGCATACGCCGTTGATACAGCCCACGTTGTTCGCGAAAGAAGGCTGGATGATAAAGCGAATGCCGCCAAAGAGTAGGCAAACAGCATAAAATACATAGCGCAGGCACTTCAGGAAACTGAGGTGCCTGTTTTCATATGGCCAACAATCTAATTGGCATTGCCAGAGAGGGAATTATCACTATCCGTTCATACTGAGCAGAGACTGAGTAAGCTATTGCGCATCAAAGTCGACGTCGAAGTGTGATCGGCAGCGTTACCCCCCTTCGATTTCAGCTTCGTCTTTGCTCAGCTTCCACTCAGGGCGAACGGCTTTATCAATACCATTATGTTTCTCTTGTCCGTATGACCAACCATAAAAAAGCGCCCCGATCAATGACCGGAGCGCCTATAGCCTTAAAGTTTACTAATCCTTAGAAGTTAAATCCTAGTGTCACACCATAGCGGCGAGGCTCCAGAGCAAATACATTGGTAAAGTTACCAGAGCTTGCATCGGTCAGATAGTGACCTGTGATAGCGTCGTTGTTGGTAAGGTTTTGAATGAAGGCGCTTACGTTCCACGTATCATCAGATGACTTCAAAGTCGCTTTCATATTGATAACATCCCAACCATCAATCTTGTCGATAGGACGATTAAAGATACGTCCATACATAGACGACTGCCTGTAGTAGTCAGCTCGCATCTCAAGACGCCTACCATCATCCATATAATGGGTGTATTGTGCACCAAGGTTCATAGTGAATTTTGGTGATTGCTGTAGCTCGTTGCCTTTTAGACTAACCGGCAGACCGCCCACAATCTCATACCCAAAACCTGAGAGCGCATCGTCAAGTTCTGCACAGCCACTAAAGGCGCCACCATTAGCTTGACCCGGCATTGGGATGGTAGCAATAGGCACTGGCAGACCATTTAGCTTAATGGCACAGTTTGATGCGTTGCTTACATCTTTAACCAGAACATATCCCGCATCACCCTGAGCAGGATCGCGTGGATCAATGGACCAGTTATCACCAACCGATGTATTCAGGTAAGCACCACTGGCATTAAAGAGCCAGTTTTCCGTCGGAGCATATTGCAGTTCAGCTTCTAAACCCCAGATTTTGGCATCCATGTTTTCATTAACC
>CBFDBT010000111.1:0-8969 GCA_965603115.1 uncultured Alphaproteobacteria bacterium | reverse complement strand
TGTACTGTCATTCAGCAAAGGCGAGACTATTCTCGAAGAGTGATTAAGTTTTAATCCAACTCTTTAATGAATAGTTTCAAGAGTTTGGATAAATATTCAGTGGCTTTTGCGCCTTCTTCCATAGTCTCAGCGTGGGTTAACTCATTGCTTGTCATGCCTGCGGCTAGGTTAGTGATGCCTGAAAGACCAACAACTTTTAGCCCGCAGTGATGGGCAACGATACATTCAGGTACTGTTGACATGCCAACGGCATCTGCTCCCATGGTGCGAAACGCTTTTATCTCAGCCGGGGTCTCAAAATTTGGCCCCTTAACCATTAAATATACACCCTCAGTAACTGGCAGATTTTCTCTCGCAGCAATCGTGCGTAAGACCTTGCGGTGGTCAGCATTCCAAGCGTCGAGCATATCGGGAAAGCGCACGCCAAAATACTCATCATTGGCACCCACAAGCGGGTTCACGCCGCCGAGGTTAATATGGTCGCTAATAATCATCAGGCTACCGGGTTTTGCCTCAGCATTCAGGCTGCCAGCTGCGTTGGTTAAAATAAAGGTTTCGACACCAAGTTCGCGCATCACTCGGGGGGCAACTGCTATATTTTCAGCTGGTTGACCTTCATAGGCATGCACGCGGCCCTGTAAGCAAATAAGGGGTGTGCCATTGAGCTTGCCAATATGCAAGCGTCCAGAGTGTCCGGCGACTGTAGGCTCTGGAAAGCCAGGAAGGTCAGCGTATGAAAAAACGGTCACATCAGTAAGCTCATCAGCTAGACCATTGAGTCCGCTGCCGAGAACAATGGCGACTTTAGGCATCGGCCCTGAAAAATTTGCTTTGATATAGTTAGCACATTCAATGATTTTTTCGCGCATTTGAGATCTTTCTCTTAGTCAATTTCAGGAAGTATGAGGCCTTTTTGTTCAGCGATCTCTTTTGGAGAACAGCCCACCAATTCATGTGGGAATACCAGCCATTCATCGGTTTCATGGCAATAAAAGTCGGGCTTAATATCTGTAACATTTTTAGTAGGTTTATAATAAACAGTAGCAACCTTGATTTCGTCGGGTGTGTTGCGGCGGCATTTATGTTTGATGGTTTCTATTGTTGCTTTAACCGACTTTCCTGAATCAAATACATCATCAACAATGAGGAGGCTGTCTTCGGCTGAAATATTATTAATGATATATTCCATGCCGTGTACGCGAACTTCTTTTTGTTGCTGCATACCAATGTAGCTAGAGGTTCTAATGGCGATATGATCGGTTTTAACGCCGTAATAATCCAGAATTTCTTGCACAGCTATGCCCGTTGGGCAACCACCGCGCCAGACCCCAATAATAAATTTGGGCCGAAATTCACTTTTTAATATTTTAAGGCCAAGATCAAAAGAATCATCAAGCAATTCTTGAGCTGTTATAAAATGTTTTTTAATTTCATTCATTATACTATTAATCCTTTGTGCCAAACAGGCGGTCACCTGCATCACCTAAACCTGGAACAATATAGCCATGTTCATTCAGTTTTTCATCAATGGAAGCTGTTATAATTGGTAAATCTGGGTGCGCCTTTTGTAAAGCAGCTATACCTTCTGGTGCTGCAAGCAAACATACAAAGCGCATATTGGTCGCGCCCGCTTTTTTTAATTCATCAACTGCTGCAATGGCTGAGCCGCCCGTAGCGAGCATCGGGTCTAAAACAACAACTAATCTTTTTTCGATCTCGTGGGGGATTTTGAAGAAAAATTTAACAGGCTGTAGAGTCTTTTCGTCACGCTGAAGGCCAACTTGACCGATACGGGCGCTAGGCACTAGATCAAGCATTGGCGGTAGCAGGCCATCCCCTGCACGCAGTATAGAGATAAGGCACAGTTTTTTACCCGCAATTTTTGGCACCATAGCCTTGCATACTGGTGTTTCAATCTCGATGTTTTCAAGAGGAAGGTCGCGAAGAGCCTCATAGCCTAAAAAAGAGCCTATCTCATGAAGCAAGGTTCTAAACTTTGCAGTGCTAGTTTCTTTGCACCGCATCAAAGATAATTTATGCTGTACGAGCGGGTGGTCGACAACTATCACCTTGGGCATTGTCATGTGCTCAGTCCTTTTTTCATTACAATAGATGTGATCTTTCACACAAACTAGACTGTTTGGTCAAGATTTGGCTGGCAATCAATGAAATAATATTTTACTGCTATAAATAATTGCGGTGACATATGTTTTGTTTTTTGAAGCGTTTCAGCGCATAGTCAAGCCATAGTGCGGGTCTTAAAGATAAGATAAGAAAGTAGGGAAATTTTTTTACTGATAGTGTTTTCACTGTTGATAACCGTATTTTTGGTCTTCTGTAGTCCGTTAGTTCTTTAGGTGAAAGATTTTTAATTAGTGATTCTCTATAATTGTGGGGTGGAGACAATATGATTAGTATTTTAGGGATATGTATTTTGCTGGCTATTGCCTTTGCGGCATCCAATAACCGTAAATTAATATCTAAGCGCACAGTGACGACTGCATTTTTACTACAATTTTTTATAGCGGCTTTTGCCTTATATATCCCCGCTGGACAGAGTATCCTAGCCACTGTTTCTGTTAAAATTCATGGCGTGATAGCTTATGCAAATTCGGGCATAAGTTTCTTGTTTGGCACTCTTGGAGGCATGGAACATGTAGGTTTTATTTTCCTCTTTCATGTTTTGCCGATTGTAATTTTTATGTCTTCGCTCATGTCCGTTTTGTATCACTTAAAAATCATGCAGTGGGTCGCCGTGATTATTGGTGGATTTCTTCGTAAAGTAACCGGGGTAAGCTCTGTTGAAACACTCGGTGTATCAGCCAATATTTTTGTAAGTCAAACTGAAGCCCCTGTTGTTTTGAGGCCCTATATTAAAGCTCTGAAAAATCATCAATTTTTTACTTTAATGGTTGCTGGTATGGCATCCGTTGCTGGATCTGTACTTATGGGCTATGCCGCTATGGGTATCGAGTTGAAATATCTTGTCGCCGCAGCTTTTATGTCTGCCCCCGGTGCGCTCCTGTTCGCAAAAATTATCTACCCAAGTGATGAAGAAGTGGAAGCGCAAGAAACATCTGATCTTTTGAATGTTGTCGTTGAAAATGATGAAGGCAATGTCCCTTCTAATGTGGTTGAAGCCGCAGCGGATGGGGCGACTATGGGCCTTAAACTGGTAGGTAATATAGCCGCCATGCTTCTTGCTTTTGTGGCCCTTATTGCTCTTATCAACGGTCTTTTATCCGGTATTGGAGGATGGTTCGGTTACGGCGAATTAACTTTAGAGCTCATTTTAGGCACCATATTCTCACCGCTTATGTTTGTGCTTGGTGTTCCTTGGGAGGAGGCTGCGATTGCAGGTAATCTCGTTGGGCAAAAAACAATATTAAACGAATTTGTCGCCTTTAGTTCGATGATACCGGTTATGGAAACTATGAGTCCCCATACAAAAGCAGTAGTAACCTTTGCACTGTGTGGCTTTGCCAATATCTCATCTCTTGCTATTCAGCTAGGCGGACTTGGTGTTCTTGACCCTAAGCGGCGCCCTTTCATTGCTAAATACGGTGTGAAAGCTTTACTTGCAGCGACACTGTCTAATTTAATGAGTGCTGCCCTCGCATCTCTCATGTTATCTCTGTCATAGAAAGGTAGTTGAATGGACCCTAGAGTAGGTGATTTAATCAAAGAAGCTATCAAGGCAAGGGATAATGCCCATGCCCCTTATTCACATCATCCAGTTGGGGCTGCGCTCTTAACCAGTGGCGGCACTATTCATTCTGGTTGTAATGTAGAAAATGCAGCTTATCCGCTTGGCAGTTGTGCCGAGGCCGGTGCTATTGGGGATATGGTAAAAAGCGGTGGAAATTCTATTCACATGCTTGTTGTGGCTGGCCCCGCTACGGCTCTTTGCACACCTTGCGGTGGGTGTCGCCAGCGCATTCGAGAGTTTGGTACTGATGAAACCCTAATTTATGTGGTGGATGTTGATGGCAATATTAAGCTTTCAACCACACTTGGCGACTTGCTGCCACATTCTTTTGGGCCAGATAATATAGATGAAGTTAGGACATAAGTGATGAGTGAAGCGTTTCTCCCGCAGGAAATTATCCGCAAAAAACGAGATGGCGGTGACCTCAGCGAGGCTGAAGTGAATTTTTTTGTTAAGGGCATAACTGATGGCTCTGTCTCAGAAGGTCAAATTGCGGCTTACGCGATGGCGGTTTATTTTCAAGGCATGGAAGATGCTGAAAATATAGCCCTTACCAAGGCGATGATGCGCTCTGGGGATAGGATGGACTGGTTATCTTATGGTATTGACGGTCCGCTGGTAGAAAAACACTCTACAGGTGGTGTGGGTGATAAAGTCACATTGATGCTAGCGCCTATTGTTGCTGCTTGTGGCGGCCTTGTGCCAACAATTTCGGGCAGGGGGCTTGGCCATTCCGGCGGTACGCTTGATAAGCTTGAAGCAATCCCCGGATATGACGCTACACCTGACCTGTCACTCTTTGCGGAAGTGGTTAAAAACGTCGGCTGCTCTATCATTGGTCAAACGGGGTCCTTGGCACCCGCGGATAAGCGCCTATACGGGATTAGAGATATTACCGCCACGGTCGAATCTATACCTTTAATTACAGCCTCAATTTTAAGCAAAAAACTAGCGGCGGGCGCTAAAGGTTTGGTGATGGATGTTAAGTTTGGAAATGGTGCCTTTATGGCAACCTATGAAAAGGCGAAAGCCCTGACCGATAATTTGGTGAAAGTCGCTAATCAAGCAGGTTTGCCAACGACGGCTATGATAACCGATATGAACGAGGTTCTGGGCCAAACCGCTGGAAATGCAGTGGAGGTTAAAGAAACCATAGACTATTTAACTGGCAAGGTCGTCCTGCCACGCCTTCATGAGGTGACTATGACCTTGGCGTCTGAAATGCTGGTGATTGTGGGTGTTGAGAGTGATGTAGCAGTTGCGAGAGATAAAGCTGAAAAGGCCCTCACATCGGGCAGGGCCGCTGAAATTTTTGGTCGTATGGTTGCGGCACAAGGCGGCCCGACAGACTTTGTGGATAATGTCGATAAACATTTAACATATGGGCCGATCGTTCGTGATATTACAACCGAACATGCTGGTTATGTTACAAATATTGATACGCGTGCAGTTGGCCTCGCCGTGGTGGGCTTGGGTGGCGGACGGACACGGGCTGACCAAGATATTGATCACAGTGTTGGTTTTACACACTGTACGGGCCTTGGCGCAAAACTTGCTGTAGGGGATAGGGTTTGTCAGGTGGTTGCTAGCTCTGCTGAGATGGCGGATACTGCTGAAATGCAAATTCGCGCAGCTTACAGCATGGGGGATGAAGCAATTACCCCAGCCAAGGTTATTCATGATATAGTTAGGCCATAGGAGACGGGCTGATGCGGGCATTCTTATTGGTAATTGATAGTTTTGGTTTAGGTGCCACCCCTGACGCTGCTGAGTATGGTGATACAGGGGCTGATACATTTGGCCATATTGCCCAGTGGTGTGCAAGGGGCGAGACCAATGATAATCGTCCAAAAGCAGGACCCCTTATGCTGCCAAATATGGCAAAGCTTGGTCTGGGTAAAGCGGCTGAGTTGGTTACAGGGTCAATCCCTGCCGGGCTGGAGGCGGTCACTGATTTTTCTGGCCATTACGGTGCTTGCGCGGAGCTAAGTAAGGGCAAGGATACACCTTCAGGGCACTGGGAAATGGCGGGGTTTCCTGTGTTGTATGATTGGGGCTATTTTCCGCCTGATTACCCAAGTTTTCCTGATGCATTAATATCTAAACTAGTAGCAGAGGGTGTGCTTCCAGGCGTGCTTGGTAACTGCCATGCTTCGGGCACGGTTATTCTTGATGAGCTTGGTGACGAGCATATAAAAACTGGTAAGCCGATTGTCTATACGTCTTCTGACAGTGTTTTTCAAATTGCGGCCCATGAAAAATATTTTGGGTTGGATAGGCTCTATCATATCTGTGAAATTGCCCGTGAATTAGTTGACGATTATAACATAGGCCGCGTGATCGCCAGACCCTTTGTTGGGGAAAATGGCAATTATGAACGCACAGCAAACCGCCGCGATTATGCAACGCCACCGCAAGGGGAAACGCTGCTTGATGTTCTCGATAAGGCTGGTCATGATGTTATTTCGGTTGGTAAAATCGCTGATATTTTTGCCCACCGCGGTGTTACGCATAAATTTAAAGCAAGTGGCACTGTAGGCCTTTTTCAAGAGACTATGCATCAGGTTAAAGATGCGCCCGATGGGGCACTGGTCTTTACTAATTTTGTAAATTTTGACCAAGATTTTGGTCATCGCCGCAATGTTGGGGGCTATGCCAATGAGCTGGAAGTGTTTGATGCCTTGCTACCAAAATTGCAAGGTGCGTTAAAATCTGGGGATTTGGTAATTCTAACAGCCGATCATGGCTGCGATCCAACTTGGCCGGGCACAGACCATACACGGGAATATGTACCTTTTGTAGCTTTTGGCCCAGATGTGGGTAGTGGCTCTATTGGACTGAGAGAAAGCTTTGCTGATATAGGACAAACAATTGCCAGTCATTTGGGTGTCAAAGCTTTAAAAGCGGGGCTTGCAGCTTTTTAATATTTTATAGGGACGGGGAATATGAAAAATACACTGATTGTTGCTGGGCTTGTTTTAACAATAACGTTTTCAAGTGGTGCGCAAGATAGCAAAAAAAGATATGCCCCCTTACCTGATGAATTAACCCGCCTCACTCGTATTGCCTTTGGGTCCTGTGCTGACGAAGAATTGGCGCAGCCCATCTGGAAAACTATTGCCAGTGAAAGTCCTGAACTTTTCCTTTTCATCGGTGATAATGTCTATGCAGATATTAACCGTGATCAGTGGGTGAATGAGCCTGACCTTAAAGCGCTTCAATTTTCATATAGAATGGTGGATGCGCGTGCTGACTTTAATGCTTTTAGTAAGGCTGTACCTATTCTAGCGGGGTGGGATGACTTTGGCGTCAATGATGGAGGGCGAGATTTTCCTCTAAAAGCCGAAGCCAAAAAGTTGATGCTTGATTTTTTTGATGTGCCTAAAAAGGCTGCCGTGAGAAAACGCGATGGTGTTTATTATTCAAAAATCTACGGCCCAGAATTTCAGCGTGTTCAAATTATCATGCTCGAGACACGCTGGTTCAGATCAGACCTTACGGTTACAGACGAGAAAAATGCTGTTGGCAAAGAGCGCTATCTGCCGAGCAAGGACCCTAAGCAAGCTATGTTGGGTGAAAAGCAGTGGAAATGGCTTGCCGAACAATTAAAGAAACCGGCGGAAGTGCGTCTTATTGTCTCTAGTATTCAAGTGGAATCTGATGCCCACGGCTGGGAGGCATGGCGCACAATGCCGCTTGAGCGCGCTCGACTATATAATCTTATTAAAAGCAGTGGCGCTGAAGGCGTGGTTATGTTGTCAGGGGACAGACATGTTGGTGGATTTTATCGCATTGATGGAAAGACAGGGTATCCTCTGTATGAATTTACGTCCAGTTCTCTCAATAAGTCCTTTGCCAGAGGAACGGTAATTACAGAAAATGGCCCTAATCAATTGGGGCATCTGTTTGGCCCAGAAAATTATGGCATGCTTGATATAGACTGGGCTGACAGGATTTTGTCTATGGAGTTGAAAGATATTGGCGGCAAGACCGTTAGAGCTGTGACAATTTCTCTTGATGATTTAACACACCGATTCGACAAGTAAAGACTGGATCATCTATATATTGTTTGAATGATTGTATAGATCACTTCTTGTAGTGCCGTCATGTGGGTAACTTGTGATAAAATTGTAACAGGTTGTACAAAACTACTTAAAAATAAGGTTAATTTTGTATTAACAAAAGCTCTAATCTTGACCATATGGTTAAGTTTGCTATCACAGATACTAAGTCCCGTTGTTTGTTCTGAATTTGTTGGGGGAAATTTAGTCGAATTTATAAGGGAGCACTAAAACAATGAGACATCTCATAAAATCAGCATTGTTGGGTGGAGTTGCGTTAGCCGTAGTGGCAACAGCAACACCAGCATTTGCACAAGACACCAGTTCTGGCGTACGCGGTGTGGTAACCTCACCAGCGGGCACTGCACTTGGCGGGCAAACTGTTACAATCACGGATACGAGAACCGGTTCCACCAAGACGGTGACAACTAATTCAAGTGGAGGCTTCTCGTCTCGCGGTCTGCGGGTTGGTGGCCCATATACAATTACGGTTAAGTCTGCGGACTATACGGACCAAATCATTAATGATGTATATTTAAGCCTTGGCGACACCTTTAGTGCCAATGTTCAATTGAATGATGCCAGTGATGGCATTGAAGAGATTGTTGTTACTGCGTCTTCTCTTGATTCCATGCGTGTTGCTATCGGACCAAACTCTACTTTCAATCTAGCAGATATGGAAAGCGCGCCATCAATTAATCGCGATATAAAAGATGTCATTCGCTCAGACCCAAGAATTTTCTTAGATGAGTCTGGCTATCGCGGGGATACTATTCAGTGTGGTGGTGCTAATCCTCGCTTTAACTCTCTGACTGTTGACGGTGTTGGTCTCAATGATAACTTCGGACTAAATTCAAACGGCTATCCTACAGAGCGCATGCCATTCTCGTTTGATGCCGTTCAGCAGGTTGCGGTTGAATTGGCTCCGTTTGATGTTGAATATGGTTCTTTTACCGCTTGTAATATTAACGCTGTAACCAAGTCTGGCTCTAATGAATTTCATGGCTCAGCTTTCTTCGACTATACAAGTGATGGATTGAAGGGCAACTCTCTAGAAGGTGATAAATTTAGCGTAGGAAGCTATAATGAAAAGCGTTATGGCGCCTCGCTTGGTGGCCCAATCATTAAAGATAAGCTATTTTTCTTCGCATCTTATGAAAAGTTAGAGGGCGCTCAACTGTTTGATCGTGGCCCAGCTG
>CBFDBT010000110.1:0-9005 GCA_965603115.1 uncultured Alphaproteobacteria bacterium | reverse complement strand
TTCAAGAGTCATAGTAGCGATCTTTCGCGAAGCCTCAAGTGCATTTATGTTTGATTGATAAGATCTTTGTGCCTGAGACATATCCATCATTTCAATTAAACCGTTTACATTTGTGGTTTTTATATAGCCCTGCTCGTCTGCAGCGGGGTTGCCTGGATCATATTTTGTACCAAAATCTGAATTATCAAACCCAATTTTTTTAACAGTAGGCGTAGTCACACCCATTGCTCTATCAAGCTGATTTTGGAAATTGACAACTTTTCGACGGTAAGGCGTGCCATCTGGCCCAGCCGACATCGAATCCTTATTGGCTATATTTTCATAAATCACACGCAAACGGGTGTTTTGCACCTTAAGTCCTGCGGCGGAAATAAACATTGCCTTTTGCAAATCCATTTTTCTTCTCCTAGAGTTTAATTTAACCTGTTAGCTATTAACCGTTTTTACCAAGGGCTAATCGCATTAACTTATGATTTTTCTTGTAAAGCCCTGTGACCAACGCAAATTCCATCTGGTTACTCGCGAGTTTCATAGTCTCATCCTCAAGAGCAACGCCATTACCATCTGCGCGGCGTTCGCCAACAGCTGCAGTAACTTTCTTAAATTCATCGCTACTATCACCAAAAGAAACATTGGGCGCTACTGGGCGGCTAATATTAGCTGCACCCATGCCACCTGTCTTTACCCGGGCAATTTTTGCCACAAGGGAAGAAAAGTCCTGCTCAACAAGCTTGTTTGGTGTATAGCCAGGCGTGTCAGAATGTGAAATATTTTCACTGACAACCTGCTGATTGCTTTGAAGCCAACGCATTCTATCTGTTAAAGCTTCCATTACTGAAAAATTATGTATATTCATGGTCTTATTACCTTTTTATAAAGCATAACTATAAACATTTTTATTGCAATTTCCGCTCGATCTTATTGTCTTTTGCATATGTAGACTTACTTTTTAAGAATACAGTGCTTGAGCAGTCATTGCCTTTGCTGCTAGTGTCAATGCAAATGAGGGGCCAGTTTTATGAATGATGCAAATGACGTTCCCAAAACCAAAGCTGTTGCGGTCAAAAAAGCCGCCGATGCCTTGGGGGCTACAATCACGGCCAAGGGCAGCGGGCATCTCGCTGAACGCATATTAGACGTAGCTTTTACTAAAGGCGTTAAAGTGAGGTCCGATGAAGATCTAACCAACCTCCTTGAACAACTGGACATAGATAGCCCTATTCCCCTTGAAGCCTTATCTGCGATTTCTCAAATTCTAGACTATGTTTACAAAGCCAATCAGTCCATGCTACTCAAAAGTGAAGATGAGGACGTGATAGACGTAACCTCATCAAACGACGTGAGGGGAAATACTTTCGATGGCTGAAATCATTAATGTTATATGGGCACTAGTGCTTGTGCTCTCGGTTATCGGGGCTTTTGCATGGCTCGCCAAAAAAAGTGGCTATCTGCCCGGCTCCAGCTTACTGCCCGGCAAACAATCGCGCCTAGCAATTATAGAGAGCAAGGCCCTTGATGCACGTCACCGCGTCGTAATCGTCAGCAAAGATGGTGAGGAATATTTCTTGGCATTGGGCCCCGGCGTTATTACACTGCTGGATAGTCATGAAAAAAAGGACACATTCAAGCAGAACCTTGATCATGCAAATAGGGCAGGAAATACGGATGATTAAAGATATAGCGCTTTCTCTAAGAGATAAATTTCGTCAAGCCGGCATTATACCCAGCCTGATGTTCCTGTCTCTCGTCGTTCTCGTATGCTTTGCAACACCGGTTATGGCACAGCAGTTAAGCGTTGATCTCGGCGAAGAAGGCAGCATTACAGGCCGCGTGGTGCAATTAATTCTTTTGATGACTGTGCTAAGCCTAGCGCCCTCTATCTTGATTATGATGACATCTTTTACACGGCTAATCGTTGTTTTTTCGATGCTGAGAAGCGCGATGGGCACGCAGTCCACACCGCCAAACATCGTTTTGGTGTCGCTGGCGATGTTTATGACTTTTTATATCATGCAGCCGACCTTTACAAAAATATGGGATACGGCGCTGAGCCCGCTTATGGAAGAGCAAATCGATGAAACCACCGCTCTAGAGCGCGCAGTTGTCCCGATGAAAGATTTTATGCTCTCTCACGTTAGAGAAAAAGACTTATCGCTCTTTATCTCTATGTCTGGCAAAGAAGCACCGGAAGAAATTGAGGATATATCTATGATCACCCTCATTCCGGCCTTTATGATCAGCGAGCTTCGCCGTGCCTTTGAAATTGGCTTTTTGATCTATATACCCTTTATTGTGATCGATATGGTGGTCGCTTCGGTGCTGATGGCGCTGGGCATGATGATGCTGCCGCCCGTGATGATCGCCCTGCCCTTTAAGGTGATATTCTTTGTGTTGGTGGACGGCTTTAATTTGCTCGTAGGCAGCTTGGTGCAAAGCTTTGGCACCTTACCCCCGCCCGGCACGGGCTCATAGCAGGCTTGCTAGCTTAAAGACACATACAATATTTATATCAATAGTTATTCGATACAGTAATGCGCTGGCAGGAGACCCACAGTTGGCCTAGGGTTAGTCTTGAGGTTCTCAGGAGGGTTATGCGATACAGTGGTAAATTGAACAAATACATTGAATGTTTCTGAGCTCTCTCCCGCCCCATTTGTTTTTACACTCATTGTTCAGTCAAAAGCTTTTTGAGTTTCTCTAGTTCTTTTGTAAAGTGTTCGTGGTTTACGTAGCAATTCTTTGGGATACATTCGGCAGATTGACCTAGTATGACTTCTTCCTCCTGATCCCAAATCTCTAATCTGCCATTGCCTAATATACAGCACTGAAATTCTAGGAATAGGATTTCATATTCTATGTGCTTTTTGTTTTCTCGATTACTCTCTAACCGCATTCCGTTAACTGGGTCAAAATGCAGGCGCTCATCTAAGAAATCAAGAATTACCCTGAAGCCTACGATTTCATCTTTGGTGGCGATATCTATTAATAGGCCTCCTTTGACTTGTGCGAGAGCTTTTATTTGTACGTCTTGGAAAGGATGGGAGGTTGAGCCACGTCTGGCAAGAACAGTAATATATTCTGGCATATCTATGGTCAGACCAGCGGGGACTTCTTCAGAGCATTCAATAAGCCCAAGGATTTCATCTGGAATAAGTTTTCTGAAGCCATCAAGTTCGTATAGATGCTCTTTCCAAATTGTACGGGTTCGCTTTATTGCCGATTGTTTTTCGATTGTAAGCTCTGCGAGGTTTTTCATTAAAGGCATATCTTGACGCAATCTAAAGTGGTCATCTATTTCATCTGGATTAACGTAGGTGTCACGTTCTGAGTGAGTAATTGCGTTGCGGCCTTCATCCCAAATGTATTTCCCAACATCACTAACTTCTGAGGCTAATTGAGCATAACGTTTTTTCGCATTATCGTCGTCTAAGTCACCTAGTATGGCTGCAATCCAGTTTTCGCGTTGTTTTCCATTTGAAAAGAAAACACTGATGGCCTTGAAAAGACTAAGGAAGGCGTAAAATGGGTTATTAATAGATATGCCCTCGCGGTAAAAAGCCAGAGCAGCTTTCTCCTCGTCAGTGGTCACCTTTGGAAGGTGCTCGGCTTGTAGATAGTCAACGATAGTTTGACCACTTCGAATGTGTATTGGGCGAGGTAGATTTCCTCCGCCCCATGCAATAATTTCAACTGCTGCCCTCTCTGTCCAACAAAGCGCGCTACAGAAGCACATAATTTGGCGCCGAGCTTCATCTGATTTTAGTCCGTATTTGTCTGCGCGTAGTGCTATCCCTGCGCTTTCCGTGTCGGACTGTGGGAATAGGATAAAGTCCATATCTTCATATGCGATAACTTGCTTTCGGATTGGCCAACTTATTCTCGTTTTTATTGTGGCTACCATCCAGTTGCCATTCTCCTTTATCAGGCTTTCGGCAGCATCAATTGGATTTAACAGGTACCTTGCCACATCACTTCCCCCATTAGCTTGGCTCACACTCAAATGATTGGAGTAGAATTGTAGTTGAAATTACAGGGAATAGCAAAATAGCACTCGTTACGAGAAGAACTCATTGACCTTGGGGCACACACTTGGTACACACTTGGTACACAATAGGCCATAGAGCAATGTGGCATGCCCTTTGTTTTCAATGAGTTAGCCTGCTAAAGTTCAAATCTCCCCAACGGCACCATTATTCCTATAACCTAAATCGTCACCCTGAACTTGTTTCAGGGTCCATGCTTCATTTTCAACAAAATATAGTGCGTCAAGCAGTGTATGGATGCTGAAATGAATTCAGCATGACGGATGTGGGTGTTTAGGAAATTCTGCTCGCGAAGCAGATGTTTACGTCAAGCAAGTTTAGCATGACAGTTTTTTTGAAAACCAATCACCCCTCGGTGCCGAGGACCTTTTGTTCTTGATCATATACATTTTCAAACAGGGGTTCGCAGTCGTTATCTGCAAAGCTTTCCCTATATGTTTTAAGGTAAGATTCCACATTATTCACATCGTCAATTTCTGAAATAATAGTGGCAATATCTCGACTGGATAAATCATCAGGATTTGTTAAAAGGTCAAACGAAGCTGCAAAGTCCCCGGTGAGAATTTGCTCTAAGTAGCGCCCTCTGAGCATGGCAAGGCTAGACTGGTCTTGATTGTTGGTATAAGCGATTGCAAGCCTGAGCAACAAAAGGCGATGACTGACATCAAGCTCTTCTTTTGTGCGCCATCCATCACCAAGAATTTTAGTATTAACCGTTATCACGCGGCTCCAATCCCCGGTTTGCCAATATATATCAGCTAAAATAAGATGGGCCTCCAAGTTGTCTATTGGGGCTGCCAGCACTTCTGCTTCTTCATAGCGCTCTACTTCATAGAGGGCTCTTGCTTCAATAAGGTTGCGGGTATTTTCAATCTCTCGAGGCATGTTGGACGTGCGGGTAAGCCGCAAAATTTCGATAGCATCATTGGGTTTGCTGTCCAGCATAAATACTTTAGCGAGATTACCGGCAACTTGCGCTCTGGCAGCGCCGGTTTTAATACGGTCTTTAATTTGGTAATCAAGGAATTCAATCGCGGGCTCAAAAAGTTCAACGGCAACAAGGCGATCAGCCATACGACGAATAAGGCGGTCACCCTCAGCACCATATGGGGTTAACTCTTTATATTCGTAATATAAATCAAGTGCTTGAAAAGGTTGCAGCACATCAGCTTTGCAGTTTAAGTATAAATCTCTAAAAATGCTGGTCATCGCATTGGATGTATCGGTCGCCAAGTCTGTTTTGCTGAAATAGGAAACAATCTGGCGCATAGAATCCAGGCCATCCCTATAGTTATTATCTTCTATATATATTTCCCCAAGGGTTTTAAGCAGATTCATCTCAAAATGGCCACCGCGCCATACATAGCGTAGGCGCTCCATCTCTTCCACAGCATCAGCAGGAGTAATCGCGCCAATTTCCACTTCATATTTAAGTCGAGCATAGCGCGCCCGTGATGAAATAGATCGATTACGGGACATCGCCAAATAGTTGAGAAGCAACATTGCATTCTCGCCATCTTCACGAGACAAGGCAATTTCAGCCCGCAACAGCACTTCTTCCTGCATTTGTTTGAGCGTTAGGGGGTGCCCTGCCAGCTGATCCAGCTCAAACTCGGCCTTTTCAATTCTACCAATTTCAAAATAAGCCCGCGCAGAGGCTAGAACAAAAGAAGCGCGTTCATAAGCCCCATAGCGACCTATCGCATCGCTACCGCGCTCCAATTCGGCGGCAGCGTCTTCATCCTCACCTTGTATTTGGTATATAACTCCACGCCACAGAGCAATATCTTGATCTGATCTCAATTCGCGCATGCCAAAATCAAATAAAGCTTCGTCATAATGTGTGAGCATTGCCTGTGCGATGCCTCTAGCCGCTCTAAATTTTGGCTGGCTAGGAAGCTGACTATCATCATCGAGCATTTGCTCTAAAATGCCCAAGGCATCTGCTGCACGATTATGCGCAAGGTAGAATCGTGCCAGTGGCCAACGGGCACCATTACGGTTATCATTTGCGGAAGACGCCAAGCGGTATAACAAATTACTTTCTACCCTGTTGAAATCACTGGCATCTCCTTGCATCCATGATTTAAAATCTACCAGAGGATCAAAGTCCTTTGTCGCATCACCACCAACACCACCAGGTAAACTAGCCAGAGACGAATCTATTCCACCAACTGCAATACCGTTCCTATACCTATAGACTGCCAACTGATCACTTATGCGCTGCACCACAAGGCCTTGCGCTGTAACAGGCAAGATGAAATTCGTATAATCGTACCTTGCCGGCATCCCGCGACTGCTACTCCGTAATGGAACAATAGTTAAATTATCTCCGACAATTGGATCAACTAGCTCAAGGCGCGTCCCGACATCCTCTGCGGGAACAAATATACGAAATTGATCATCATCTGTTTCCTGCTCAACCGGTATGAGAGGGTTTCTAGGTGCGTTTGCTGTGTCTTTTAAACTTATCTTCCAGTCCAGCCCGTCACGATCAACACCGATGGATTGACTAGGCTTTATGGCATATCGTAGAATTGTGGCACTTTCAAAGAGATCAACTTCTAGGCTTCTAATTCTTTCTTTTAGGAAACGATCTAAACTATTAAAACTTCTGTTATCAATAGGGGCTCTTGTCTCTAATACGACCCATAATATTCCCGCGCGTTCAAAAACAGCCGCCGCGGTTGGGATTTTAGTTGTGAAGGTAATCAGGGCACCATTGTCTATCTCGGTGTAAGCCGCTGATATAGTATAATCTGTAACTTCAGGATCAAAGGCGGGCACTGGAGTTTCACTGTCCTTTATAACAGCGCCGTCTCTAATACGCACAATGTTATCTGTCTCTACTGCACCCTTTGCAGCGGTCGGATCATAAACATCAATAACAACCTTAGTTCCTAGGTAGAAGTTTATCATCTCAGAATTTTCTTCAACATCAAATTCAAGAGACATAAGACCTTCAGACTGTGGCAGTTGAGGGTTGGATATCCACCGCAAAGGTTGCGTCACAAGCGCACCAAAATCAGGAATGAAGGCAATATCAAAAACAATTTTCAGTTTATTACCTTCTACGGTCGCCTGATAAACCACACTGTTAGTAAAATCAAAAACGATCCGGGAATAGTTTAAATGCTCACCCTTACGCATAGTAATAATGGGAATATTCTCTGTAGGTTCCTGATTTTGTAGCGCAGATAGAGTTGGTTCGCTCACGGCTAATGCCTGAGGCGCTGAATATACAAAGAAAAGAAAACAGAGGGTAAATATCTTAATATATTGCATCGTCGTCCGACTTCCTTACTTCATCAAGAATAATTATATCTACCCGGTTTAACATTTCGTACCGGCCTTGTAACGGCATAGACTCGTCCAAAAGGCTAAACCCGGTATCTCCGTATCCCGTGATAGAAATTGGTTTTCTATAGCCCGATTCACTCAAGATATTTGCAAATTCATTAGCACGCTCAAGAGAAACCTCCCACTTGGAAATATAACGCTTATTCGTAGGGGATCTGCTATCAGCGTGCCCAACAACGATAATCTGGTTGTTGATTTGCCCTAAAGCCCCCCCTATTTCAAAGAGAGCATTCTGCACTTCAGGCTTCATTGTCGCAATCGAATTTTCTACAAAAATATCCTCACCCAAAAAAGACAAGAAAAGCCGGTCGTATTTACGGCCAATCATGACATTCCTCAAAACTCTTGAATTTGTTGTGCGTGCGCGCAATATCCCTTCGAGATATTCCAGTTTCAGTCCTCTTTCAACCTTACTTTTAACCGTCTCTACAGATATATTATCTTCAATATTAACCTTCGAGCGCTTAGGGTTCAATTCTTCAGCAAAAGTATTCACTATTTCTTCCCATTGTTGGGATTGCACAGAGTTCATTGAAAAAAGCAGCACAAAGAATGTTAACAGCAGGGCCAACAAATCAGCGAATGTGAGCATCCAGCCCGCTGAATTTGGCGGGGGGTCTCTATCTTTATCTTGCCACATGCTTGCCATCAGAAATTACCATTCATATGTTCTAGAACAATTGGAAAGCCAACACGTGGAGACGTTCTAAATATTGCTGTCACCTTAGTTTCATCGGTTTGCCTATATCCTGAGCTGAATGAACCCACCACAGGCTTCAGGCTCTGTAAATGTCTCGCCAAAGCCCCTGCCCTTTTCATAGCTAGCGAGCGTTTTATAGCTTTTTCATCGGCATAAATGCTATTTCCAAAACCGAAGAAAAATGCAAACTCTCTAACTTCGTCTTCTTCCGCTTTCTTCATCAAATCAACAAGTGTCACAAGTAATACGCTTGTTTTTTGATTTAAAATGGCTGAATTGGGTAAGAATATATCATCGACATTAATGTCTACGCGCAGTTGGCTACCACCGCGTGAGACATGCCTATTATCAACTTCTAACTTCGAAAACTGAATGGCATTTTCAATACTACTGCGAAAGTCACGGTTTGGAGAACTTGCTCGCCCATCCAATGGCGGCTCTAATTTGTCAGCTTCCCGGATATATTTTGCTTTAAATGTATCATTAACACTACTTACTGAAGCTGAGACTTTTGATTTAACCTGATTTGAAATAACATTCATCACGATAAAAAAGGCAAGAACGATTAGATAAAGCGAAACGAAAACGCCCGTTGTGGAGTCACCAAGCACTTTCCTCTTGTTCTCACTAGAGTCAAACATGCATAAAACCCTCTATAATCAATCGAACATTGCCAAAATTGCATCTATATCATCTTGAGAATTTGCTTCTTCTTCAAGCTGCGGCCCATTGAGCAAGTCCTCGTCATGAAGGGCAATTCCTTCAACATCCTTTTCAATATCTTCATCCGGCTCAATGAAAGTATCACCAATAGCCATAGCGAGCATACCCATGCGTTCATTAAGGTGGCCAAACAAGCGTTCCACCTTGGTTATTCGCTGCCCGGTAATATCTTGAAATGT
>CBFDBT010000109.1:0-9068 GCA_965603115.1 uncultured Alphaproteobacteria bacterium | reverse complement strand
GGATATGGAAGACCTGATCAGGGAGCGTACTGCTAACCTCCTCGACACCCTGCCAGTAGGCGAAGAGTTTAATTGGGTCGATAAAGTCTCTATCGAACTAACGACCATGATGCTGGCGACGCTCTTTGACTTTCCGTTTGAAGACCGCCACCTACTGCCCCTCTGGTCGGATGTTACCACCAGCAGTGAAGCTGTCGGCAACCATACCATCCCTCTCGAAAAGCGGATAACTATCATGGATGATTGCCTCCAGTATTTTGTCCGGCTCTGGCAGGAACGCGCTGCCGCACCACCAAAATTTGATTTCATATCGCTGCTGGCTCACGGCGAAAAAACCAAAAACATGTTGGCAGAAAATCCCCGTGAATATCTGGGCAACCTTATGCTATTGATTGTCGGCGGCAACGACACGACCCGCAACAGTATGTCTGGTGGCGTGTTAGCCCTCAATCAATTTCCGAAAGAATATGACAAGCTGCGTGCTGACCCATCGCTGATCCCCAACATGGTATCCGAGATTATTCGCTGGCAAACACCGCTTGCCCACATGCGCCGCACCGCACTGGAAGATTTTGACATCGGCGGTAAAACCATCAAAAATGGCGACAAGGTCGTCATGTGGTATGTCTCGGGCAACCGCGATGCCAGCGTCATCGAAAACCCCGACGATTTTATCATCGACCGCAAGAAGGCACGCCACCATGTGTCTTTCGGTTTCGGCATTCATCGCTGCATGGGCAACCGGGTCGGCGAGATGCAATTACGTATTTTGTGGGAAGAGATCATGAAACGCTTCAGCCGCGTAGAAGTAGTGGGCGACCCAGTGCGCATCCCGTCCAACTTTGTCAGAGGCTACACAGAGCTGCCCGTAATATTACACAAATAAACATCAACATTCGGAGAATAATGTGACACGAGTGACCTTTATCACCCATGATGGTGAAAAACATGAAGTAGACGCTGAAGACGGCCAAAGCCTGATGACAGCCGCCATCGATAATGGTGTTCCCGGTATCGATGCCGACTGTGGTGGCGCCTGTGCCTGCGCAACCTGTCACGTTTTTGTCGACAAAGACTGGATCAGCAAGACCGGTGGTCAGGGCGAAATGGAGCATGACATGCTGGAGTATGCCGAAGACGTGCAGGACAATAGCCGCCTGTCGTGTCAAATACCTATCAGCCCCGCCATGGAAGGTCTCACCGTCCACCTGCCGGAAGACCAGCAGTAAGGGGGTTAATTGGCCTCAGTCGCCACTAAAATTTTGCGCTCACGCTCAGGCTATCCTCGGACACAAGTGTCCTGCGGACGGGCCTTGCCCTTGCCTCACCAGCAAGCTTGTTCGGATACTTAATTCTGATAGATATATCTCCAATCCGCAGAAGCGTCAGCTTCAAGGCAAGCGTGACCACGCACCCGCAGCGAAAGCGAGGATAGCCTTAGTGGCGCTTGAACGATAGGAAAACCTACCTCTTAACAGCCGTTGGCTTATTCGCCGAAGCGATTTTACCCAGTGCATCAAAAACGGGTGCGAAGGCAGGGCGTTTGATATAACTGCCAGAGCCACGTTCAGCCCGCAGCTCACCGCGAGCATATTTTAGCACGCCGCCGCTGATGGTGTGGGACGCCAACCCCTTAACCGCCATGCCTTCAAATATATTAAAGTCGATATTTTGGTGGTGAGTGTCTTTCGATATTGTCTTGTTGGCCTCAGGGTCCCAGACAACAATGTCGGCGTCGGCGCCCACGGCTATGGTGCCTTTGCGCGGATAAATATTGAATATCTTGGCTGAATTGGTTGATGTCACCGCAACGAACTCCTGCATCGTCAGACGCCCTGTCGATACGCCGTGGGTCCAAAGCACAGTCATGCGATCTTCAATGCCTGCTGTGCCGTTGGGGATGAGGGTAAAGTCATCTTTGCCCGCCGCTTTTTGGTCAGCGCAAAAACAGCAATGATCTGTGGCGGTGGTTTGCAGATTGCCCGATTGTAAGCCTTTCCACAGCGCTGCCTGATGTTCCTTAGAGCGAAAAGGCGGCGACATCACATGCGCGGCAGCCGTTTCAAAGTCAGGGTTGCGGTAAACACTATCGTCGATCAGTAAATGCCCAGCAAGTGCCTCGCCGTAAACCCGCTGACCCTCACCGCGCGCGCGGATAATTTCGTCGAGCGCGTCTTTAGTAGAGACATGCACCAAGTAAAGCGGGATACCAATGACCTCGGCCATGCGGATAGCGCGGTTGGCGGCTTCGCCTTCAGCCGCAGGTGGGCGCGACAAGGGGTGCCCTTCTGGCCCCGTGATGCCCATATCCAAAAGCTTTTTTTGCAACTGGTAAACCAACTCGCCATTTTCAGCGTGGCAAGTGACCATAGCGCCAAGCTCTAGCGCGCGAGTAAAGCTATTATAAAGCGTCTCGTCGGTTGCCATGATGGCGTCTTTGTAGGCCATGAAATGCTTGAAGCTGTTTACACCTTCTTCCTTGACCAATGTGCCCATATCAGCATGCACACTTTCGTCCCACCATGTGACCGCCACATGGAAGCTATAGCTAGAACAAGATTTTTCCGACCACTGTCGCCACTCGCGGTAAGCTTCCATCAGTGGCTGCTGCGGGTTGGGGATAACAAAATCAATAATGGTTGTCGTGCCGCCTGCAAGACCTGCGGCTGTGCCGGTATAAAAATCTTCCGACGCGACCGTGCCCATGAATGGCAATTGCATATGCGTGTGCGGGTCAATGCCGCCCGGCATAACATATTGACCGCCAGCATCGATGACCTCAGCGTCTGAGGGCACATCCAGATTTTGCCCCACAGCTACGATGATGCCGCCCTCACAATATACATCGGCTAACAGTGTTTGCTCGGCTGTTACAACAGTGCCGCCGCGAATGACAATAGACATATGTATCTCCTACTTTTTAGCAAGGGCGAGATAGATGGTTCCCGCAACAAAAAGACCAACAAACCACGCATAACTATACAGCAGATCAAAAATAGGGGCAACGCTATCCAGCGCACCAGCAGCATGCAGAAAACCTGGCAGATTAGGCGCAATACCTAAAATGAGCGCCATAAGTCCTGCTAAATTCCATGTGCCATACTGTCCTTCGTGATCAAACAACGCATCATGATCAAGCTCGCTTTTGCGCACCAGAAAATAATCAACAATTAAGATACCGGCAATGGGCCCAAGCAGTGCAGAATACCCAATGAGCCAGACAAAGAGATAACCGCCCGCAGTCTCAAGCAGCTTCCACGGAAAGATGGCAATGCCGATAGCCGCGGTGATATAGCCGCCCATAGTAAAACTTATTTTTTTAGGGTTTAGGTTAGAAAAACCATAAGCGGGCGCGACAACGTTCGCCGCAAGATTGGTGGTGAGTGTCGCGACCACGAGGGCTGCAAGCGCAATGAGCACACCAAAACCGCCCATGCGACCAGCGAGCGCGACCGGATCCCATATGGCTTCACCGTATATCGTGACAGTAGCGGAGGTTACCGCCACACTAATGAAAGCAAAGAGCGCCATGGGTAGCGGCAGACCTATGGCTTGACCGATAATTTGATCCTTTTGACTTTTGGCAAACCGTGTGAAGTCGGGAATGTTAAGCGCCATTGTTGCCCAAAAACCAACCATCGCCGTCAGGCTCGCGACAAAAACGCCCCAGAACTGACCTTCTTTAGAGCCACCCACAGCAAAAGCAGAGGGTGCTGATAACATTTCACCAAAACCACCCGCTGTCGTATAAGCCCAAGCGAGAAGGGCGAGGCCCATGGCAATCAGAAAAGGTGCTGCGTAAGTCTCAAGCCAGCGAATACTCTCGGTACCATTTTTAATAAAATAAAGATGCATCGCCCAAAAGGCGATAAAGCAAAGGAATTGACCAAGGTCTATGCCGAGAAAAGGTAAGGACGCGCCAACAATGGCATCACCGCTTAGCGCGTTGACGATGACATAAATGGCTGAACCGCCAACCCATGTATTAATACCAAACCAACCACAAGCCACCAAACCACGTGCAATGGCTGGAATACGCGCGCCCTTGGTGCCGAAAGCCGAGCGCAAAAGAACCGGAAAAGGAACACCATGTTTGGCACCGGCGTGACCAATGAGGATCATCGGGATGAGCACAATCATATTGCCGAGCAGAACAGTAAGAACAGCTTGCCACCATGACATGCCTTCAGACACGAGCCCGCCTGCCAGCATATAGGTTGGCACACACACCACCATAGCGATCCACAGCGCCGCGTATGATTTCCAGTCCCATGTTCGGGTATCATCTGTTGTGGGCGCTAAATCCTTATTCCACAGACTATCAGCTTGTCTTGCGTTATCCTTCATAGTTCCTCTCCCCCCGAAAGTCTTCTATTCCCCGTCGGTTAACCTTGTATAGGCACTAGGGCGGCGATCCCTAAAGAACTGCCAGCCGTTACGCACCTCTTGGACCATGTCCATATCCATATCATGAATGATGAGCTCGTCTCTGTCACGACTGGCTTCTTTTTCAATTTGACCGCGCGGATTAACAAAATAACTTTGGCCATAAAATTCCCCAATGTCCCATGGCTCTTCGCGACCCACGCGGTTAATCGCACCTATCCAGCAGCCATTAGCAGCGGCGGAGGCGGGTTGCTCCAGCTTCCATAAATATTCAGACAAGCCCGCCACGGTGGCTGACGGGTTTACGATATATTCAGCGCCATTAAGTGCGAGTGCGCGCCAACCTTCAGGGAAATGGCGATCATAACAAATATAGACACCAAGTTTGCAATATTGCGTCTCGAACACCGGCCAATTTGAATTACCTGGCTTAAAGAAAAATTTCTCCCAAAAACCGGAGACCTGAGGAATATGGGTTTTATGGTATTTACCCAAGTAACTTCCATCAGCGTCGATGACCGCAGCGGTATTATAATAAACACCCGTCACCTCGTCTTTTTCATAAATTGGCACAACGATAACCATCTTGTATTTTGCAGCATATTCCTGCATCAGCTTTGTTGTTGGACCATTTGGAATAGATTCAGCACTTGCGTACCATTTTGTATCTTGGGATGGGCAAAAATAGGGCTGCGTGAAAACCTCTTGAAAACATAAAACCTGTACACCCGCCTCGCCTGCTTCTTCTATAAGCGGAATATGCGCCTCGATCATCGCTTTGCGAATGGTCTCAGGGTCATTGTCCGTAGAAGACTTAAGTGACATTTGAATCAAACCGCCTTTAAGAGTAGCCATACTATATCCCCTCAATATTGTTGTTAATTAATCCATACTCGGAAAAGTAAACTCCGCACCTGCGCGAATACCTGTCGGCCACCTAGTGGTCACAGTTTTCAGCTTGGTGTAAAAATGAACCGCCTCAGGCCCGTAAATTCCGTGTGCACCAAAAATTGAACGCTTCCAGCCGCCGAAACTATGGTAAGCGACAGGCACAGGAATGGGCACATTCACGCCCACCATACCAACCTGAATTTTTGATGTGAAATCCCGTGCCGCATCACCGTCGCGGGTGAAGATCGCCGTGCCATTGCCATATTCATGGTGGTTTATCAGCTCCACGGCTTCGCCGTATGATTTTGCCCGCAAAACAGACAGAACGGGTCCAAAAATCTCTTGCTTGTAAACACTCATTTCGGATGTGACATGATCAAGCAATGTACCTCCAACCCAAAAGCCATCTTCATAGCCTTGGAGTTTATGGCCCCGACCGTCAACCAACACTTTCGCACCTTCGCTTTCGCCTTTAGAAATTAAACCCTCAATACGCTCTTTAGCTTCACGGGTAATAACAGGGCCCATTTCAGCGTCAGCATCATCATAGGGGCCAATTTTCATCGCCCGAACCATTGGTACTAATTTTTCAACAAGCCTGTCCGCTGTTTCTTCTCCCACAGGCACAGCAACACTTATGGCCATACAGCGCTCTCCCGCTGACCCAAAACCCGCGCCCATCAAGGCGTCAGCGGCTTGATCAAGATCAGCGTCTGGCAATATAACCATGTGGTTTTTAGCGCCACCAAGGGCTTGCACACGCTTGCCCGCCGTGCAGCCTCGGGTATAGACATATTCTGCAATTGGTGTAGAGCCAACAAAGCTTACTGCATGCACATCCCTGTGATCGAGAAGCGCATCAACGGTATCTTTCCCGCCGTGCACCACATTAAGAACGCCTGCTGGCAAGCCCGCTTCGGCAAAAAGGTCGTGCACAAGGTTAGCGCTGGATGGATCACGCTCTGAGGGCTTGAGAATGAATGTATTACCCGTTGCCACAGCCATTGGTATCATCCATAGCGGTACCATCGCCGGAAAATTAAACGGAGTAATGCCCGCGACCACACCCAGTGGTTGGCGCTCTGAACAGGTATCAATACCGGGACCAACATCGCGGCTAAAATCGCCTTTTAGCTTTTCCGTAATACCGCAAGCATATTCCACCACTTCGAGCGCACGGGTAACTTCACCCAGCGCATCATCATGGGTTTTGCCGTGCTCCATACTAATAGTGCGTGCCACATCGTCTGCACGGCTCTCTAGGATATCGCGCAACTTGAACATGACCCGAGCGCGCTTGGCTGGCGGCGTGGTGCTCCAGCTTTTAAAAGCCTCTTTAGCAACAGCAACCGCTTTATTGATCTCAGCCGCACCACCAAGGACCACGTCACCCGTTTGTTCACCCGTTGCCGGGTTATATATAGGCGCTTTATCGTTGCTCTCACCTGATGTGCGCTCACCCGCGATAATATGCTCTACTAAACTCATGAAATTCACTCCGCTGCTTTCATTATATTCATAGGATGCTCAGGCCATGTCAGATATGGTTTGTCTGTTTTAACGGGCTGCATTTCAATACATCCAGGTACAGGGCAAATGAGCGCGCATAAATTACAGCCGACACACTCGTCGTCTATGACGGAAAAGCTCCGTTTACCATCTTGCGCCACTGCAAATTCTATCGCCTGATGCGACGTGTCTTCGCAAGCTATATGACAGCGCCCACACTCAATGCATGCATCCTTATCGATGAATGCCTTGGTATCAAAGTTCATATTCAGCTCGTTCCAATCCACCACATTGGGGACCGCCATTCCTCTAAAGTCGTCAATAGATGCATAGCCCTTTTCATCCATCCAGCCAGACAGACCAGCTATCATATCATCGACAATACGAAACCCATAGAGCATTGCAGCGGTGCAAACCTGCAAGCCTTCAGCGCCAAGTGCTATAAACTCAGCCGCATCGCGCCATGTTTCAATGCCACCGATGGCCGACATTTTTAAATTTTTGGTATCAGGATTGCGGGCAATTTCAGCGACCATATTCAACGCCATGGGCTTAACCGCTGAGCCACAATAGCCTCCGTGTGTGCCCTTACCGTCCACCACAGGATTTGGCGCCATAGCATCAAGATCAACCGAGACAATTGAATTCACTGTGTTAATCAAGGACACTGCATCAGCACCACCCTTTTGCGCAGCTTCGGCCGACCAGAGTATATTTGTTATATTGGGTGTAAGCTTTGTAAAGACGGGAATATCCACTACCTCTTTGACCCAACGCGTAACCTTCTCTACCATCTCAGGCACTTGGCCGATAGCAGAGCCCATACCGCGCTCACACATACCGTGCGGACATCCAAGATTAAGCTCTATTCCGTGCACACCAGCCTCTGCAATTTTTATTGCCAGATTTTTCCATGCGTCTTCTTCTATTACCGCCATCATCGAACCTATAATGACACGGTCCGGCCACTCGTGACGTACACGGCGAATTTCTTCCAGATTGGTCTCAAGCGGACGGTCGGTTATCAATTCAATATTATTGATGCCAAGGACGGCGTTGTTGCCATCTTTGTGCGCGCCATATCGACTAGCAACATTTATAACAGGCGGGTCTTCTCCCAGCGTTTTCCAAACTACTCCAGCCCAGCCCGCTTCAAATGAGCGCACAACATTAATATATTTATCCGTCGGCGGTGCTGATGCCAGCCAAAATGGATTGATGCTTTCAATGCCAGCAATGGTACATTTTAAATCAGCCATAAAATTTTCCTACCTTGCCTTCAAATAGGCATCAATAGCGTGGGCGGCCTGCTTACCATCTTCAACCGCTTGAACCGTTAAATCCTCACCAGACTTTATACAATCACCGCCAGAGAACACACCCTCCACCGATGTTTGGAAATCATCGCCAACCGCAATTTTGCCATTTTTTACCTCAATATCACCGAGCATAGATTGGTCAAGCTTTTGGCCAATAGCCTTTAATACTTTAGAGGCTGGCAGTTCAAAACTTTCTCCCAAACCGACCAAGGCCCCGTCATTATAGCCCATCTGCTCAAATTCCATACGCACACCTTTGCCACTGTGCGTTATGGCTTTCGGTGAAGACATTAATCTAATATCAACACCATTGGTGCGCGCAAGATCAACTTCAAAGCTAGTTGCGCTCATTTGATCCTGCCCACGCCTATAGACCATGGTAACATTTTTTGCGCCCAGACGCCGAGCCTGAACAGCGGCATCAATTGCCGTATTACCCGCGCCTATTACAATCACATCACCGCTAACAGCAACTTCAGATTTATCATCCGCTTGGCGAATTTTTTCGATCATATCCACGGCATTTTCAATACTATCTATGTCCTCACCATCAATGCCTAAACCATTTGCATTGCCGAGCCCAATGGCCAAATAAACCGCATCAAAGGTATCACGCAGTTCGTTTAGATTTAAATTATCGCCCAGTTTACGGTGGTATTTAATCTCTATACCGCCGATAGCCAGCAAGAAGGCAACTTCTTTTTGGGCGAAATCATCAACCATTTTATAGGCAGCCAACCCATATTCATTAAGACCACCTGGCTTAGCCTTGGCTTCGAAAACAACCACATTATGGCCCAGCATTGCCGCTCTGTGTGCGCAGGAAAGTCCAGCAGGGCCAGCGCCGATAACTGCTATGCGTTTGCCACTTTCCTCTGCTCTGGCAAAGGGGTGTTCTGCGCCACTTGTCATTAGGTGATCAACCGCATGGCGCTGCAGCAATCCAATTTCCACGGGCTTATG
>CBFDBT010000108.1:0-9101 GCA_965603115.1 uncultured Alphaproteobacteria bacterium | reverse complement strand
CTTGTCCGATTACTCTCTCTTTTATACGGTCTTCCATATGAACCAGCTTTTTAACCTCAGCTTCCATAAGCCGGGATACGGGTATTTTCGCCCATTTAGAAACAATATCAGCCACATCTTCAGCGGACATAATCTCGCGGCGCTGGTCATAAATAACTTTGCGCTGATTATTCATCACATCATCATATTTAACCAAATTCTTACGCGTATCATAGTTACGCGCTTCAACCTTGCGCTGGGCTTTTTCAATAGCCTTATTAATCCACGGATGTGAAATAGCTTCACCTTCTTCAATGCCTAAACGCACGAGCATTCCGTCCATACGTTCTGGACCAAAAATGCGCATGAGGTCATCTTGAAGCGAGAGATAAAATTTTGATTTTCCAGGGTCGCCCTGACGTCCTGACCGGCCTCGCAACTGATTATCGATCCGACGGCTTTCGTGGCGCTCTGTAGCCATCACATAAAGGCCGCCAGCCGCTAAGGTTTTTTGCTTTTCAACCTCAACTTCAGCTCTTATGGCTTCCTCTTTAGCTGCGCGCTTTGGGCCCTCTTCTAATTCGGCACACTCAAGCGCAATACGCATATCAGCATTGCCACCAAGCTGAATATCCGTACCACGTCCAGCCATATTCGTAGCAATAGTGATAGAACCGCTTACCCCAGCTTGACTTACAATAAAAGCTTCTTGCTCATGAAAACGTGCATTCAAAACCTGATGTTTGATCTTTTCTTTAGTTAAAAGCTCTGCAAGATGCTCGGATTTTTCGATAGAGACGGTTCCTACAAGCACAGGCTGTCCACGCTCTTGGCAGTCCCGAATATCCGCTATAATTGCGGTGTATTTTTCAGCCGCTGTGCGATAAAATTCATCATGATCATCATAGCGCTCAATCGGGAGGTTGGTTGGAATTTCAACCACACTCAATCCGTATATATCGCCAAATTCCTCAGCTTCGGTTGAAGCTGTACCCGTCATACCGGAAAGCTTAGGATACATGCGGAAATAATTCTGGAACGTAATAGATGCCAGAGTTACATTCTCGGGCATGATCTCAACGCCCTCTTTTGCTTCAATCGCTTGATGCAACCCGCCAGAATAGCGACGACCATCCATCATGCGGCCTGTAAATTCATCAATGATGACAACTTTACCATCCTTGATGATATAATCTTCGTCTAGCACAAACATGGTGCGAGCCTTCAGTGCCTGATCCACGTGATGAACAAGAGAAATATTATCATAGTCATAAAGATTATCGGTTGTCATCAAACCAGCAGCTTGCAGCAAGCCTTCAACTTTTTCGGTGCCATCTTCGGTTAGGCCAACATTTTTTGTTTTTTCATCTTTTTCATAATCTTCAGGGTCAAGGCCCTCGACGACCTTATCAATAGATACATAAAGGTCTGTTTTATCTTCAGTGGGGCCAGAAATAATCAAGGGCGTACGCGCTTCATCGATCAAAATACTGTCAACTTCATCAACGATAGCAAAATGAAACTCGCGTTGAACCATCTGTTCTGGGCGATATTTCATATTATCGCGAAGATAATCAAAGCCAAATTCATTATTTGTTCCGTAGGTGATGTCACAAGCATAAGCTTCGCGACGCTCATCCTCATTAATACTAGGTATAATCACACCCGTAGTAAGTCCTAGAAAGCCATAAATACGGCCCATCCATTCAGCATCACGTGGCGCTAGATAGTCGTTAACCGTCACAACATGACAACCTTTACCCGGCAGTGCATTCAAATAAGCAGCCAAGGTAGCGACAAGCGTTTTACCCTCACCAGTTTTCATTTCTGAAATACCGCAATCGTTCAGCACCATGCCGCCAATAAGCTGGACATCATAATGACGCTGGCCTAGCACGCGAACGGATGCTTCGCGTACAACAGCAAAAACTTCAATGAGCAAATCATCTACAGTCTCACCCTTAGCGAGACGTTCGCGAAACTCGACCGTCTTGGCCTTAAGTTCGTCATCGGACATTCTTTTGCATTCAGGCTCAAGAGCATTGATAGCGTCAACTTTTGGCTGCAAACTTTTTATGTAGCGTTCGTTGCTTGATCCGAAAATCTTTTTGGCGAGCTTACTAAAACCTAACATTGCGGTTCCCCGAAATTATTCCGACCATTCTTTTATCTCTGGGTAAAAGAATGGTCGGTGACTTAATTGTGCTATTAAGTCTTATACTATTGTTAGCTTGAAATAAGGAGGCAAAGGGTCACTGTCAATCCCCCCTGTCTTTATATTATGCAAATATCGCTTTTTTATTGGAAATTTTTGCAGTAATACAACGTCTATTGCTCATTTACATACGATGTGGAGTTAAAATCAATGGTATCGCTCAAAAAATCGCCTCTCGCTCCCAAGAGCTTTCCAAAGCTAAAAGCGGTTCCAGGCATTGTCATGGGCGTCGCATCAACGGGACATTATAACGGTCGAGTCAATCTACTACTAGCTTCATTTGCTGAAGAAACCACCGCCGCCGGTGTGTTTACACTTAGTAAATGCCCATCTGCGCCTGTTAATTGGTCAAAAGAACAACTTTTAAATAATGGCGGGACGGCGCGGGCCCTTGTAGTGAATGCTGGCAATTCAAATGCTTTTACAGGCTTTAGAGGTGACGAGGAAGCCCAAAAAACAGCCAAGGCGGCAGCAAAAGCTATTGGCTGTGACCAGCAGGAAGTTATGCTGGCCAGCACAGGTGTCATTGGGGAAGTTCTAGACACCACGCCCATTTGCAACCTCTTGCCCAGTTTATACGCAAACAGTTCAGAAATAATAACTGAAGAGACGGCACTCTCAATATGCACGACCGATACATACCCAAAAGGTGCGAGTTGCACAGCTATAATTGATGGTCAAGAGGTTACACTTTCAGGCTTTGCTAAGGGAAGCGGGATGATTGCGCCCAATATGGCAACCATGCTGGGTTTTATATTTACAAATGCAGCCATTTCTGGCGCTGTTTTGACCGATATTTTAAGAGAATCGGTTGATGTTAGCTTTAACAGCATCACCGTTGATAGTGATACCAGCACCAGCGATACAGTTTTTATATTTGCTAGCGGAAAAAATGCCAATCCTGACATGATCACTGATGCCGCAGACCCTCGTCTTAATGATTTCAAAGAAAAACTATCCGCCATCTGCCTTGATCTAGCACATCAAATTGTACGCGATGGTGAAGGCGCGAGTAAATTTGTAACAATAGAGGTAAAGGGTGCAGAAAATGACCATGCTGCTAAAGTCATCGCAATGAGCATTGCCAACAGCCCCTTGATGAAAACAGCAATAGCGGGAGAAGACCCAAACTGGGGCCGCATAATTATGGCTATCGGCAAAGCCGGAGAACAAGCCAATCGGGATAAAATATCCATCTGGATCGGCAAGCAACATGTAGCCCAAAACGGACTTGTTCTGCCACAGTATGAAGAAACCGTTGCCGCCGATCATATGAAAGGACAAGAGGTATCCTTTACTGTAGATGTGGGAATTTCAAATGGTGCTTCAACAGTATGGACCTGCGATTTAACACATGGCTATATTAGCATAAACGCTGATTACCGCAGTTAAAATAACCTTACAAAACCATCCTACTTCAGGAATATCTTACTCGGCAGGATGTTCCTTAAAATAGGGCATTCAACCATAATTTACATATAAACCATTGATATTACACAATTTTATTTCTGGCACATCTTCTGCATTACTTACAAGCAATAGAGTGATTGGTACTGTTTACCGGAGATATAAAATGTCTAAAATTAATTTAGAACTACAGTTAAAATTTTTGGCTCAACTCGACGATGCCTTAGGAGATGCCTTATCGCGTTACAACACCGATGGCGCAGAAAAGGTCGATGAGTTGAATTATATGCGCGAAGAAGTGATGCGAGCCCGTAAAGTTGTAGCTTGTCGTCTTGATAACGATAAAGTTTCAAGCGTAAAAAAGAAATCTTCATTAGATTTCCACAACTTAGCTGCACAGTAAGGCAAGCCCTATCCAGTAGAATGATTGAGCGCGTAGTTCTTACATTACGCGCTGCTTGATTTTGATTAATGCAATAATGAAACTTTATTGAGCTGTTGAAGCCTCTGCATCTACAGTCGTAACAACGTCGTCCACTCTTTTAAACAAATCATCCATAGATGTGTAGACTTGAGACAGACCAAGCATGAGGGCAATAGCTATTAGTGCAACTACCAAACCATACTCCATAGCTGTAGCCCCATCTTCATTACTCTTAAATCGGCTAAAAAATACCTTTATAAAGTCCAAAGTCTTAATTCTCATACCTAAAGCACTCCCTGTATACTCTAACCTCAAAACATCTCCACACACATTTAACAAGCAGTTAAACATTGAATTTGTCATAATTTGCAGTTACTTATCTGCATATGACCACAGAAATTGATACATGTCCTAATAATAATATCCGATTAAAGGCCAATTTACCAACCATTTTAGTCGCAGCAATTGCTTTGGTTGACAATGATAGCCGTATTTTAATCGCTCAACGACCAAAAGGTAAATCCATGGCTGGCCTGTGGGAATTCCCTGGCGGCAAAGTTGAAAAGGGGGAATTACCAGAAGAAGCCCTCATTCGAGAATGCGAAGAAGAACTAGGTATAGATATTTCAGCAAGTTGTCTTGCACCCTTTACTTTTGCATCCCACTGCTACGACGATTTTCACCTTCTTATGCCTTTGTATTTATGCCGCAAATGGGAAGGGTGGCCAGAAGGCCGCGAGGGGCAAGAGTTAAAATGGGTGCTGCCCATAAAGCTTAGCCAGTATGAAATGCCGCCTGCCGACATCCCCCTCGTTGCAATGTTGAGAGATTTTCTTTAACCGACTATTTGTGGTCACAAATCAACACATGGTCGTCATAAACCGCACCAACAATAAGCTTCCCATTATAGCTAGTGCCCACGGATGACGCTGAAATAGCCTCGCCTGTGTCGTAAAAAGCATCAACATACTCACCGCTAACAGGGTCTATTTTAATGACATGAGATGGAGCTGGAGTTGCGGGGTCACTAGAGTGCGCGAGAAAAGCAAAAAGATTTGGGTGCCCTGCAACCCACAACATTCCTTCCGCATCAACTTCAATATTATCAGGCGAACTGTTTGTGTCTATCAAGCGCAGCTTCTGCAAGCTGCCATCCACTTCATTTCGTGCATAAACCGTTACAGTCCGTGGCAAAATTTCAGACACATATATGTGCTTGCCATCAACTGACTGGTTGATACCATTAGCATAAGAAAGACCTGTTATAACTTTGCGTCCTTTTTCACCATCAAAATAGGCCACACTGGCAAAAGGTAACCCAAGGTAGCCTTCTAACTTGCTCATAAGGCCTGTCTTATAGCCCCTGTCATTGGTAATATAAAAAGCATCAGCTCCCACGGCATGCACATCGTTAGGGGATTGCATCGCATCAAACATAATGGATTTTACATGGGAAAGTATGCCGTTCTCAGCGACGTCAAAAACCTCGACACTATTGTCGCCAGTTGATTGGTGATTAACAACAAAAAGCCGTTTTTCAGTCTCTCCGGTCCACAAACTGATACCATGAGGGTGAAAATCTTCTAGCCCATCGGGAGATACGCGCTTTATCTCATTTGGTGTAGCCAGCGAAAAGGCGTAAATACCATCACGACCAGTGGAGTTTTCTAGGGTTTTACGCCTATTAGATGCCGATACAAACACCATGCCCGTTGTTTTATCAATGGTTACATCTTCAGTGCCTGGTGATACGATAAGGGCAGCACAGCTCTCGGCAGGAGGAGCATAAATTTCATCCAGTTTGCCAGCATTGCGCATGAAGACATAAGCCACATTTATGACCAAAACCACCAATAGCAAAGAGCCTACATATTTAATGAAACGCATATCTATCTCCCCACATAAAGTAATCAGGGAGTTTATTTCACCCTTTTCACACCAACTGATGAATTAGAGCCAACTGGTGAAAGAAAATATCCACCCATAAGTCTTTTTTTGATAACAGCCTGAAAAGGAACCTTCACTTTTCTGAAACGGCCAGAATTTGTTTGTCGCCAAACCTGATTGTCGCTTGTAGTGAAAACCAAGTCGCCCCTGAGCATTTTTTTAAAGGCTATTATGGTAACGGTCACTCTGTCTAAATCATCAGCTTTTGCCTTCTTTACAGCGCCAAAGGTCTTTTTCTTTTTGACTTCCTCTTTGGCTTTCACCACTTCAATGACCGCTTCAATTTTTTTCTGTGAAAACCCAACGCCTTTAGCAAAAGATTCATAACAAGCAAAACGAACACCCTCGTCTTGGACCTTTAAGCAGTCTTTAAAGTTCGTAAATTCATCATCAGCCTGTAATGCGCTTTGCACCCCAGAAGGTAAAAACAATGAGACTATAATAATGCTAAGACGAAAACTGTTAAATGAAGACATGGAAACTCCTTTAAGCTTACTACTTGGTGATATTTAGACCAACATCAATAGTTAGTTTGTTGCTATTTATCAAGAAAGTAAATTTGATCCAATTCTCTACACCCCTTTTAAGGGTACTTTCTATTCATTTTTATGCTTTTTTAAGGCATCGGCGAGCCGCATTTTTGCACTACCGGGCTTCATCGGCTTTTGCTGACTTTCGTGGCTGCGCCAGCCCGTCATATAAATAACTTGGAAGGTCGCTGGTACACGGCCATCATCAGCCCCATAATTCTCGCTATAAATCTCAGCCGCTCGCAGCATCACAGCCTTACTGGTAAAAGCTTTAGGGCGGGTCAATACCGCATTGCTTTCTGCCATACCGCGCAGGTCATGCATTAGCTTTAGTGGGTGTTCGTATGATACTGTTATCAGGTCACTATCGGCCACGGGTAAGGCAAACTCGGCCCGTTGTAGCAAAGCCCCAACATCGCGCACGTCTGCAAATGGCGAAATGCGCGGACTAACGCCACCATTTATTTCATTTTCCGCCAGCATCAAGGACTGCCGTAACTCCTTTAAGGTTTCCCCTCCAAATATTGACGCGAGAAATAAACCGTCAGGCTTTAAAGCCCTATTAGCCTGTAGCATTGCGCCCGGCAGATCATTGACCCAATGCATAGCAAGGTTTGACACTATCAAATCAAAACTTGCTTCCTTAAAAGGCAGCGCCTCATCATCACAAACAAGGCGGAGTCCACTACAATTCGACACCATATTTTGCGACAGGTCCGCGCTCACCAAAAGGTCATGTTTAATCCGCTTGCCGACCACACCTTTGTGGGCCCCAAGGTCAAGCACAACATTAAAGTCGCGATTAATCTCCTCGAGACGTTCTACCATGCGATCCGCAATTTCATCCTTTAAGAAAGAATAGTTATCATAACCTGACGCCGCGCGGTCCCTATGTTGGCGCACCACTTTACGATCAAAAATTTGCATTATATTTTCTGTATCTGTCATAAGACGTTCATAGCCATAGGAGGCAGAATGAGCAATGATTAAAAAGCTATTGACCTTTGCCCTGCTGCAAGCCCTAATGAACCGCAAGGGGAGAAAGTGTGAGCTTTTCACCAGTCAAATTAAGCCGAAGCCTGCTGGACTTTGTCCTGCCTCCACGCTGTGTATCTTGCGGCCAACGCATTATAGACCCTAGCGCACTTTGCTATAGCTGCTTCGGCGAGCTTGCCTTTATAACCGCACCCCATTGCACCTGCTGCGGTCTACCCTTTGAATATGCCATTGATGGAGAAAGCCTTTGTGGTGCTTGCCTGCAAGCAAGACCAACTTATAGCTGGGCTCGGTCGGCACTGCGCTACGACGATATGAGTAGCCATTTAATTCTCTCGCTCAAACATAGTAAAAAGCTGGAAAATGCTCCCACTCTGGCATCAATGATGGTACAGGCTATCGAAGATAAACGAGAGACAATTGACCTCTTTGTTCCTGTACCTCTACATCGCCGTCGCCTCTTTAGCCGTCGCTTTAACCAATCAGCCTTGCTCGCTCAGTATCTCAGTGCACAGATGGCTATTCCTTGTGATGTTACCATCCTCTCACGCATCAAGCCAACACCACCGCAGGTGGGATTATCGCGCAGTCAGCGCACAAAAAATATGCGCGGGGCCTTCACTGTAAGGGATGGAACAACTATATATAACAAGAATATTGCGCTGATTGATGATGTGCTCACCACAGGAGCCACCGCGTCTGCTTGTGTTAAAATGCTATTGAACGCAGGCGCCAAATCAGTTGGTGTTGTTACCCTTGCGCGCGTTGTGAAAAGTAAATAAGCGAATATTTACTGTTTTATAACCTAAAATGCGTTATATGATCAGCAGTATGAATTGAAATAGAGTTTTGAGATGATCCATGAGTGATGTTGTAATATATAGTTCTAATTATTGTGGCTACTGCTTTAGAGCTAAAGCCTTGTTAAAAAAGAAAAATGTCTCCTTCAAAGAGATCATTATAGATATGAATTCAAAAGCAAGAGCTGAAATGCGTTCACGGTCTGGCGGCGGTACATCTGTTCCGCAAATCATTATCGGCGGCGAACCTATTGGCGGCTGTGATGAGCTTCATGCCCTAGAATCCGCTGGCAAACTGGATGATCTACTAAAATTAGCCTAAGGAGAATATGTGGATACTCTACGCATAGCCCTGTTGCAGCTCACCTCGTCTGATGACATTAGCGACAATATCGCCATCGCTGTTGGGATGATTGAAAAGGCAGCGGCAGGCGGCGCTGAGTTTATACTGACACCAGAGACCACACATCTGATGGAAATGGACCGAGAAAAGGTCCTTAAAAAAACCTTCTCACAAAAAGACGACCCCGGCCTAAAGGCTTTCCAATCCGCGGCAAAAAAACATGGCATATGGCTCCTTATTGGCTCCCTTATCATCAATCTTGGCGGTGATCGCTTAGCCAATCGCAGTTTTTTAATATCCCCTGATGGGCAGATCAAAGCGCAATATGACAAGGCCCACCTTTTTGATGTTGATCTTGCCGGCGGTGAAAGCTACCGGGAAAGTGCTCTTTATGACGCTGGGGACAAAGCCGTGCTCGCCAATACCCCTTTTGGTGGCATAGGCATGAGCGTTTGTTACG
>CBFDBT010000107.1:0-9264 GCA_965603115.1 uncultured Alphaproteobacteria bacterium | reverse complement strand
CAACATTATGTTGTTACTGGCGCTGGTGTTCAAGTGACTTCGGTCGAATTGATTTTTGTCAATAACACCTATGATGGCACCCCATATCCAAACCTAGATATTGATACCTTTTTGATTAGAGAGGAGGTTATGGGCGAAGTTCAATCCCTTGGAATTAATATCAAAACCGAGATTAAAACCTATATGGGCATCTTGGCCGATGCGGTTGAACCAACATCAGAGCCCGCAAAGTCAAAATGTAATAAAATGCCAGGTGATGCTTGCCCGTTTTGGGATAGCTGTACCGCGTACAAGCCTGAGGATTGGGTTGATATTCTTTATTGGCCCTCTGGCAAACAATTGAACCACCTAAAGGCGGAGGGAAAACACACCCTTTCAGATATGGCCCTAGAAGATGCATTAAAAGAACCACAAAAACGTATGATTCAAGCGGTTCATGAAAATGCTGATATTGTTGATTCTGCCTTAAAGTCCGTTTTGGCGGGTATTTCTCTTCCTGCAATCCACTTAGATTTTGAATATCTTGCTCAAAATGCTATCACCTTTTATGAGGGCACCAAGCCTTTTGAAAATGTCCCCTTTCAATATTCTGCTCACCGATTAAACGCGGATGGCAGCTATGATCATATTGATGAATTCCTGGCCGAGGGGAATGTAGATCCGCGCCGTGAATTTGCTGAACGTTTGGTTAAACTCTTTAAGGGAGGAAATGAACCTATAATGGTTTGGCATATTGGCGCTGAAGGCCCAGTGATGAAAAAGTTGATTGAAACTTTTACAGATTTAGCCCCAGTCTTAACAGACATTTTAGATAGAATGGTAGACTTGTTAGTTGTTTTTAGAAATCATGTTGTCTTAAGGAAAATGATTTCTAAAAAATCCATGTCTGGCGGATTATTCTCATTAAAGAATGTTGGCCCCTCGATTTCTGAAGACTTTAGCTATGATAATCTTGATGGTGTTGCTCATGGGGGTCAAGCCGTCGAGGCTTACATCCAAATGATAACAGGTGAATTGCCTGATGGCATCAGCCGAAAAGAACTGCGGACGGCCATGAAAAAATATTGCCAAAATGATACTCTTGGAACGACCTTGATCCACCAAAAATTATTAGAAATGGGAGGATAAATATATGAATGAGATTTATGATAGTATTGATAAAATAATTATAAGAATAGACCAGTTTAAAAACAAAGAAACATTTCAACCTGAATATGATTTAAGAAATAATAAGGAAGCTACAACGGATTTAACAAATCAGAAATTATTTGAAATTTTTGTGCATTTGATTGCTTTTAGCCAAAGTTCCAAATCAAATCTTGTTGAAAAAATAATAGATTCTGGGATTTTTAAAGAAATATTTGCGAATTTCGAAATTGATAAAGTGGCTAAGATGAACCCATGTGATCTTGCTGATAAATATTGGACCAAAATTTTAGGAATTAGACAACAAGCGAAGTTATTTCACTTAGTAACTTTAGCTAGAAAAATGAAAAGCATTGGTGATTTTAGTGCCCTGTTGGCAGATACTGGAATTCCAAAAAAAATCAAAAATAGTGATGATATTACTTTATTTTGGACAGGCTTTAAGAAATTGCAAAAAATAATGGAAATGAATAAAGTCCCATTTTTTCGTTCTACAACATCACTGTTACATCTATTGATGCACTTAGGGTACGACTGTATAAAGCCAGATTTAGTTGTCATGAAAGTAGCTAAAAAAATTGGAATAGTAGAAAGAGAAACTGGTAATAAGAATTTAATCCAAACTGTTCGAATTGTCCAAGAATACTCAATTATTAAGAAAATCAGGCCACCAATTGTAGATTTATATTTTTTAATTGATGAGGCTCAACTTGGCGCAATGAAATTTGTGGATAGCAGCTTTTATGAACCTAAATATAAATGCTAATAATATTATTGAGCATCACTCATCTTGTGTTTAGAAACCATGGCTTTTGCGTATAACTTGTAATATGAGAACCCGAAAACACTCTCTTATACAATACCCTTAATATGTTCAACTAGTTCTGACGGGGAACAGTGATATGCTCTTAACTAGGCCCCTTGATGATACTAAAGCCACGCAGCAGCACTGGCACCAACGTTAAGGCACCGCCGAGCACTGCAAGAGCTGCATCGATCTCCTGTTTGGCGGTATTGAGCAGGAAGACCGCCAATACTATCATCAGGACAATTAGCGGAATACGGTATATATGCCACATGCTTCTGGCAGCACCTTCTTCCCATTCGGTATAAGTATCTATGGTTTCTGCCGCCAGCACAAAGCACTTAAAACTTTCGCTTGTCAGCTTGAGTTGCGGTTCGGCAACCACAAGGCCACGTCGCATCAAATGACCGATAAGTTCGATGTTGCGGGTATTGAGCATCTTGCCCTTTGCCAGTTGGTACATGGCCAGCTTTTCTGCGTGGGGACTTTCGGCCCAGAGTTTGCGATAATAGGCTCCGCCATACATGCCCGCGATATCAATGATTTGCCCTGGCAGACATTCTTTGAAATTAATATCCTCTTCCTTTCTATTGGGCTCATCATCATTTTTATCGGGCTCTTCCTTTTCTACTTCCATGGTAGGAAGATAAATCTTGGCGAAGTTGTCAAATTTTGTACGATCAGGGAAGAATCGCGCCTCTCGTTCATAGGTAGCCTTGCTTTCACTGTCAGCCTCTTGCCACTTATACCATTCTTTTGGATCGCCAGGGTACCAGTCATATTCCTTACAAAAACTGGCGATCAGACCGCTCCAGCGAAGCCGTTCAGCCGCGTGGGTTAGCTGGTCTACCCCCAGTTCGTCTTTATAGGCGTCGGGACGCACGATCCTGAAGAGCAGGTTGTAATCGCACAAAAGAGTAATTTTCATCTTGGGGAAGTCATGGACAAGCCGCTCAAGCAGAGTAAGCGCCTGCGCTCGGCGTTCGGCATCGGAGATCAATACTTCAAACCCTGTGACAACTAAACGGTCTTTATCGGTATATTTATCCCATTTTTTCTCAAATAAATCATTAGTAGCCAGGTTTAGGTCATGCCTCGTCTCATTCTCATCAGTTATATTATTATTCAAGGTCTCAAGCCTGTGGCCTGTCGGCCTTATGATCATAAGATGGCCTTCTGTTTTAGCAGCTTCTGCTATTTTGATCTTATCAGGGTGTAGATAATGGATTGGAACATTCAAACCTGTCACCTGACGGGCAATTATCCCAAGCATTCTATAGAGATAAAAAGTCAATACCAACATGCCAGCGAAAAAAGCCGCCCAGTGCCCGGGCATAACCAATTCGTTATATGTCACATCATGAAAAGTTAATATCAGGCCGTGTCCATCACCCCCGGGCTCTGGTTTATCTGTTTTATATAGAAACTTCGTTTGACCATGTGCTTGCTGCCAATGCCATTGACCGGAATCTGTCTGACTGGATATGGTCGATGACACTGATGAGACAAGTGATCCCACGGATGGGATAATGTCCGCGAGAAGATATGCGGGATTCTCAGCCTTGAGATTATCATTGTCATTCGAAACATAGGGTCCCCAGTTTAGCCAGACCCTGTCTACTCCTTTGTTTAAGCTGTTATCTTTTCGACTATATATATTTTGAGGCGTGAAAATACCGATCTGGCCCTTTTCATCTTCACCAAATGTAAATTCTTCCGTCCACGCCATGCCTTCTTTATATACTTTTTCAGGGTCAAGTGCTGCTGCATATTCCCTGAGGAAAGCATGCCTTTTTTCTATTTTCTTGGCAGCATCCAGCTGTGCATATCGGTGTACGAGCGTATTATAGCTTATATAGGCGTCATGGTAACTTGCTATGGCCGGAATGGCGCCAACGACAATAGCACTGATAATCATCGCATAAATATAGGCTCTCCAAGGCGAACTATCAGATATAGCTTTATTCGAATTAGACGCCTTATGAACCAGATAAAGTTTTTGTACTCCAAAACCCAGGCTGGTGAGGAGAGCGGCAGTAACAAGAGTTGTGAGAGCAAGGAAAAAACTAAAATCAATACGCCCACCCTTTATAGCCCACAAAAATACGGCGATTATCATCAGCAGTAAAAGCGACGCTATAACAGGGTTCTTCCATAATCTATAAGCATATCGCTCTTGTACTAACGCCTGTCCTGACGATAGATACAGCACATATACGAGAGCATGAATTATGAGAACCAGTCCAAACATACGGTCATAGCCTTCAAAAATAAGAACAATGGCAATCGCGACTGCCAAGACGAGAGCCAGACCATAATAAGTAAGTTTTTCGAAAAAATGACCGATTCCCTTAAAGGTATAGCGTAGTGGGAAAATCCAGTCCCATCTGTCACTGCGATAAAAGAAAAATAACAATACCGGTAATAAGGCAAGCAACAATATTGCCATGACTTCCGCAAGGGTAATGAGCAAAATCTGCAGGCCGATTGCTTGCAGGAATTTTTGGCTGTAATGGACAATGCCCATCCAGCCGGTGCCCGCGATGGGCTGGGTTTGAAAATGAACAGACTGACCATAATAACGTCCGTCAAAATGCACCGCTTGTTGTGCACCGATTGCGGTGATAAGTTCAGGGTTATGATCCGTTTCCCGAATAAGGTTTTCTGTCAGGCCCCAATACCCCCGATCATTGGCCACGCTTAAGCCGGTCTTTTCATTAAAGACTGAATAATGAAATCCTAGTGGCATAACCGGTGTAGCAAATGATTTAAGCGGCCCGCCAAGAACATTGATCATGGGACAATCGTTGTCCATACAAGGTTCTGTCACTTGTGTTTTATTTCTCCCAATCGCCAGTGTCGTTGTTTTAATACCATCGCTATAATTAACAACCCGCTCCAAAGCCAACGGGACTACTTTTTTGTTATTGAAATTATAATTAGAGCCCAGCTTAAAAAACTTATAATCAGAACTTAACTCAAAACTAATAACATCTTCATCGCGGGCTCGTCTGAAATACTCCCGCTCGCTTAGATTTACCCCCCCTGTGGCTGATTGTCGATAAGAGACAATCGGCCCTGACATTGAGCTTCTGCCGCGACGGTTAAAGGAACCAGCAAACTGAAATGGTGGCCAGACTTTTTTAGGACTCTGTACTTGCTTGATATTGTAGTCTTTTGTTCGCTCAAAATGGGAGTGGGTCAAATCAGCAGCATCTGGATTAAATATCTCATTCGTATCATACAACGACTGCGAAATCTCAAGCCGCACATCATCATTTAATTGCCCTGCCACCTTCTCGGCAGTTCTGTCAAATGCTCTTTCCATCGAAGCACCAATAGTTATATGAGTGAGAATTAACGACAGCAATGTCACTGAAATTATCCCGCATATAATGGTCAGGATAGCAATTGACCTGCTGACCGATGCATTCTCGCCGTTCAGTGCCAATTTAATGAATGGCGTTGCAAGTAAACCAAAAATAAAGACAAGCGACGCGAGCGTAATTATATTGGTGGAAACTTTTAGCAGCTGCGTATTGAAACGATTTTTACCAACAAGTCCAATTACATAAAGTGTTTGTGTTTTGTCTTTATTTTCAGCCTTATTGCTTTCATCATGATTGTTCTGTTCAACAAAAACATTAATCCCCTGGTTTTTAGGGCTTTCAACTTTTTGGGTAGATTTTTCTTCTTTTTCACCACCAGTACTAAGCCCGCTTGCAAACGGCTGGATGAAGGCAAGCTCTGCGCTGTCACCACGTTTCAGCTCTACAAGAACCGCCTGCCCAACCTCAAGATGTTCTTCTTTATCCTCCATCAAATTTTTTATAGTCTTTGATTCCGGCAGTTCCAAGTCTACACCCGACGCAACCAGCGTCGCTCGATGAAGAAGCGTAGATACATCGTCAAAGCGCTTGCTACCTTCGCGGGTCACCTCTCCTGCACCAAATTCCGTGGTTTCAAGTTCAAAGTAAACTTTCCCCTTCGCATCTGCCAAGACTAGACGGTCGAATTCATTCCTGTATTTTACTTCATTCAAAAGGCTATCAAGAGGAACACTCAGAGAAAGCGGATATTCTTTGGCACCAGATGAACTTTCTAAACCAGCTTCAGTCATTTCCAAATCTATGAGAGCCGGAACTAAATGCTTGGTTACACTAGCACATTGCACCACGACTATATGAGGTGAAGGGTGTTCATTCACTCCATGTTTCAAAATCTGAGATATTTGTTTTTCTTTGTCACATATTTGTTCTTTAGATAATTTCGCAGCCTTCAATTGGATCCCGGAAAATAAACTCCTTTTGTTGAGTTGCGACAAATAGATTCTAATTTGTTTTTTAGACGATTCCACAGCTTCTAGCTTGGATGTTTCTTCTTCAGACTTAAGCGCTATCTTAGCTTCCTTTATTTCATTGTTAAGCTCATTAATTTCCTCGATATACTCTTGTACAATTTGATACTCAGCATGAAATTCAGCAAAATTCCCGACTGTTACTTTTTTTGCGAGTGAATTTTCGGGTAGTTTATTAACAAAATCATCGTAATTACTTTTTTTACTTAATAATTCTTTCTTTAATGCAGCTTTACTATTCTGTTCCAGCTGTTTCTTAAAAACATCTTCAAAAAATTGCATAGTATCTGTCAGATAATATTGGCCTCTGAACATCGAAGAGCGATCAATTCTACTTGTTTGTTCTGTGCGTGCAGCTTTTTCCTGCGTTGAAACAATAGCCTTTAGGTTCTTGAATGAATCAAAATTTATAATTGTGTCTGGCGATGTTTGCTTGACCGTGTATTCAGGCTTATAACCGCTATCAGGCTTGTCAGTTGGATTGGTTAAAAACTCTTTTTTAATGTCCAGGGATATCGCCATGAAACATGCTGGACCCAGCTCACCCATAAGGGATGAAAGGTCATCACTCTCAACTGGTGATCTGCACTTATCAGGACTAACATCTTTAAAATATCGGTTTATATTGTCATAATATCTAATCAAAGACTCAGCTCTTTGTTTAAAATAGTCCTCAGAATTTTCTACCCGTTCTCTATAAGAATTTATTTCTCGTTCCAAGAGGTAGCGTTTATCAAGCAGTTTTATTTGTTCAGATGAAAGCTCTATTTTGTATGCATCTATATATTGTTGAAGTAATGTTTTTAGCTTTTCTTTATCTATATTTTCTGCCGCATCATTAGCTTCAAGTTTTTCAACAATTTCGTCTAACTTATTCTGTGCGTCCGGGCTAAAAACAGGTATAAAATTATTGACGCGAATATCTTTACTGAATTTATAAATCATGTCGGCTAGCTCATCTGTCGCTTTTTCTACATCCTGCTTGGCCATATCAACCGACTTAGCCTCAAAATCCTCGGGTAATAGCTTAAATAAATTCCCCACAGCGCCGATATTCTGTTCCATCAGTTCGCCAACCTCGCCGAGGGCACGGAAGGCGCGCTCCTGATGATAGTCTGTCTGGTTTTGCACATGCAGGTAATAGGCTACGCCAATTGGTACCACGATTAGCAAAAGGCTAAGAAGATAGGAGCCCAGACCCCGTGCACGGTTAGGTTTTGTAGATTTGGTAGGTGATACTGTCGGCTGAACTGGATTGTCTGGACTTTGTGCCATATCAACACCTTATACAATAGCATACTGTGAAGATTTTAACGTATACCCCGTATCACAGTAGCGAAGATTTAGCAACCTATAATGGTGCGCTTAACAAGGATATTCCATAGAAGAAGGACTCTGTAACGCTGTTCTAATTCCAATGATTACATCGGTTATATTGAGCATTGTTGCTAAGACTATGTTCACAAGAATATGCATGAAATTCTTTCCTGTCCCGATCGAAAAATAGTCCCGATCCGTTCCTGAATCTTGGCCCTTTTCCTGACCTTATAAAATGTTTGTTGCGCTTCTTGGTTATTGAGACAGCACCATTAGCAATATGTAACTGGTATAAATCTGCCCAGTCTTCATTGCTGAAATAATTGTTGGTATGCATGCCGACAAACCACAGATCATCATATAGGCCGCCGCCATGCTTGCCCTGAAAAAGATTAATGTTCTGGTAACCGCCCCAGCCACTGCCGTTGTTACCATCCGCAGCGCTAGGCCACGACACAAAGGGTGAGCCAAAAGTAGCATCAGGCTGTATCAAATCCTCTATGTTTGATTTGTAAAAATCAAGTCGGGCAGCGCTCCAGTTTGCCACTATGAGTAACCAGTGGTCTCCAACATTGGTCAGCGCCACAGCTCCAGCCGTGCTGTCATTGTCATTTCTGGTTATAGTAAGGTGGTCGAGAGGTTGTGGGTTGTGAATGTTTTCAACATTATAAAAGATAACTTTTGAAGTTCCCTTACGACCTGCTGACAATTGCTCATAGCCTACAGCAAGGATATCATTAGTAACCTGAGAGCCACCAAGATGGTTATAGCCATTGGACGGTGGGGCTATGACTTTAACAATCTTGTGGTTTTGGTCTGTCAGATAAAAATATCCTTCATCATCAGCACTGCCTGTAACAATGAATTCCCCTCGTGCAGTTCTTTGGATGCTTTGTTGGTGGCGCGATGATTTAGTGATGGCCGGCAAGGCTACAGGGTGGTCACTGTTAAGTGAAAACTGTTTGGCACTATTTTCGTTGATATTTTCAAAAGCTGTTTGTATTCCTTCGGTCTTCACCCAGCTATGACCACTGGCATCATCGTGGATGAATCCTTCAATTTCATTTTTGTCAACCGGGACCTCTGTGCCGTCTCCAGGCCAGGCTTGATAGCGGGATATTGGACTGCGATGTCGGTGTATCCATAATTCCCAGCCTTGTGGGATATTAAATTTGAAAGAGGAAAGTTTATCATTTTGGGCATGAGTCCATTCATGAAAACGTTCTTCGCCGGAGAAGGTAAAGTCACCAATTTTTTTACGGTGTCCATCATGCTTATAAATTTTCAAAAAGTGCTCTGTCATTATTTATTTTCCTTACCCATTGCCATATCTTAAGTTTTTGGCCTCAAATCGAGTGGCGGATTCCAGTTGTCTGCACTCACGCCGGGAGCAGGTCTTCCCCATGTGTTATTACGCGGGTCGCTACGGCCTGTGAAATGTCTAACCAAAATTCTGTGGATGAGATTCATATTGGGCAAAATGCCGTGAAATCCTCCTAGTTTAGTAGCCACCTTATCCCCGATTTCCCAGTAGCCATAGTCATCAGGTGAGAGGCATACCAGACTTTCATATGGTAAAAACTTGGGAATGGCACCTTCAAAGGGTACCGTGCCATCGCCTGTAAGGCGTCGCTCTGCA
>CBFDBT010000106.1:0-9462 GCA_965603115.1 uncultured Alphaproteobacteria bacterium | reverse complement strand
CGGAAGGGATAACCGCTGAAAGCATCTAAGCGGGAAGCCTCCCTCAAGATAAGGTCTTTCTTGAGAGCCGTTGTAGACTACAACGTTGATAGGCCAGGTGTGGAAGCCCAGTAATGGGTGAAGCTAACTGGTACTAATTGCTCGATTGGCTTGATAACGTCATCATAGACAGAGATTAAAACTCATAAACCTATGAAGATACTTAGATTGTTAAATATTAACGCAAAAAAATACTTGATAAGATTATTATCGTTCAAACGCCACTAAGGCTTTTCCATGCTAACGCATGACGGCCCTTGGCCTTGCCTCACAAGCAAGCTTGCTCGGATAACTAGCTTTCGTAAGAAAGCGTACCGACTAAGCAGGAGGCAGCCGATAGGCTGGAAAGCCTAAGGGATGGATATCCCGCCGGCGTCTGAGGCTATATAATCTTCTCATACTTCTTACCTATCAGTTGATCTGGTGGTTATAGCAAGGTTGTCCCACCCGATCCCATCTCGAACTCGGTAGTGAAAGGCCTCCGCGCCGATGGTACTTCGGCTTAAGCCGCGGAAGAGTAGGTCGCCGCCAGATCTACTGATACGTAAGACATTCACAAAATCAATTCTAAAACCCCGTTTGAGAGCAATCTCAGCGGGGTTTTTTATATATCACAACAATTAAAAGCTAAATTTCTGTTATATAGTGACGATTTGAAGTGTATTTCGGGCACTTTCGTCTATAACAGCACAATATATAAGTATAGAGAATAGAAGAACAGGAGAATACCTTGTACAAATCAATATCTTTAATAAGCAGTTTGCTTGCGCTCATAATAGTATCAAGCTCAACATTTGCTCAGACAAAAGTTGCCTTCACAAGCACTGCGCCTGTTGGGGGTAATATTGTTATAGGTATTCATGAAGGAGAAGAGCTTGGCAGTTTTGCTCAACTACTAGATATACAAACAAAAGGTGGCCTTCTTCATGCCGTAAAAGCCGCTGCTTTTGATGGTAAAGCCATGAGTGTTAAGGTTGTGACAGCGCCTATGGGGTCAAGCTACAATCAAATATTGCTTGTGGGCTTAGGCAACAAAGAAACTGGTCTGAGTGATCTGGAATGGCAAAATGTTGGTGGTAACGCTGTGCAAAAGGCTGTTAATGCTTTTAAAATAGCCCCAGCAATGAATTTTGATGTTTCTGCAGAGGCTCTTGCTCAGCTTGCATTTGGAGCTAAATTGGGTAGTTATTATTTTGATAAATATTACACGCAGAAGAAGCGTCAGAAAAGTCAAGAAAAGCTCACATTTTTCAGTAATAGCTACGCGAAAGCTGAGAAAATCTTTAAAGCGGAACTAAACCCAGTTGCTAATGCAATGTGGTATACGCGTGATGTCTCAAATGAACCTGCTAATGTGATTTATCCGCAGTCTTTTGTTAAGAGGTGGCGCGATCATTTTAAGGGTATGGAAAATGTCACCATAAAAGTCATTGATGAAGAGAAAATGCTAAAGCTTGGCATGGGAGCTATATATGGTGTGGGTCGAGGTAGTAAACGCCCACCTCGCATGATGATTGTAGAATATTGGGGAGGTGAAAGAGATGAAGAGCCTATTGTGATAGTAGGTAAGGGTATTACGTTTGACACAGGTGGCATAAGTTTAAAAAATCCACCCAACATGTGGAATATGAAGTTTGATATGTCTGGCGCAGCTAGTGCTATAGGCACTATCCATGCTCTTGCTGGGCGCGGTGCAAAAGTAAATTTAGTTGGAATTGCAGCACTAGCAGAAAATATGCCGAGTGCGAATGCGCAAAGGCCAGGTGATATTGTAACCTCTATGTCTGGCAAAACCATTCAAATTCGCTCAACTGATGCAGAAGGGCGTTTGGTTTTAGCTGATGGTCTGTATTACGGTGATATCACATATAACCCACAATTGCTCATTAACCTTGCAACCTTAACGGGCTCAGCGAGAAGGGCTTTAGGGGGTGATTATGCTGCACTATTTTCTCGCCACAATGATTTAGCCAAAAAGTTTGTGATGGTGGGCGAAAAAACAGGTGATGAACTGTGGCAACTGCCTTTGAATGCTAATCATTTTAAAGCGATAGAAAATAATGTAGCTGATGTGATGAATTCAGGACCGAATGCTCCTGGTGCTAGTGCTGGAGCAGCCTTTCTTGCCACTTTTGTGCGGGAAAATACGAAATGGGCGCACTTAGATATTGCGGGCATTGCTTACTCTGATAAGCCGACACCAACAAAGGCTTCACCTGGTTCTCGAGCCTTTGGTATTAAATTGCTCAATGCCTATATCAAAGAACATTATGAAATAAAATAGTGTAAGGTCTGTGCTTGAATAGCCCATTTTAAGCCCCGTTTGAGAGTAATCTCGGCGGGGTTTTTCTTTGTCATTCGCAGCCTCTTTTATTTTTATAGCAGAGATGATACTGCTTTTGTAAAACAGGAGTGTAGCATGAAGGCAGTAATTCAGCGGGTATCAAGCGCATCGGTGGAAGTGGAAGATAGGGTCACTGGTGATATTGGGCATGGCCTGATGATACTGCTGTGTGCTGTTCACGGTGATAGCCAAGCAGAAGCGGACTATCTGGCGCGCAAAATAGCTAAGCTTAGAATATTTGCTGATGAAGCGGGTAAAACTAATTTGAGTATCATGGATGTGGGAGGCTCGGCGCTTGTGGTGAGCCAGTTCACTCTTGCGGCTAACTGGAAGAAGGGCAATCGACCAAGCTTTATAGCTGCCGCTGAGCCTGACGAGGCCAATCATCTCTATGAGTATTTCTGTGGGCAACTCCGCAACGAGGGCGTGCCTGTGGAGACAGGGGAATTTGCCGCCAAGATGCAAGTGTCACTTACTAACGAAGGCCCCTTTACCATCTGGATGGATACTGAAGACAAATAAAAAGGTAGCCGAAGCTACTCTTTTCTTGTTTTGTATACTCGGCTTACGCCTGCGGGCGAGCGTTACCTTTGCTTCAGACATAAATATCTTCGGAGGTTTGTTTATTTAGCCTCTCTCGCCGGCGCTTCGCTTAGGCTTCCCATACTTCCCATGACGGGCGGTCGCCCTTGTCTTCGGGTCTAAAGCGCCTTCGGATTGGAGCTTTATTTAGCAGAATATGGTATCCGAACCAGTTTTAACTGGTGAGGCAAGGCGAATAGCCGCCCGCAGCGATAGCGAGGATAAGCCTTAGTGGCGCCTGAACGCTTACAACCTACTGCGCAGCAGCATATCCTTCAACCTGGCGCCAAACGCGCAGTAGGTTACCCGAGAGAATTTTCTTGATATCGTCTTGAGCATAACCGCGATCTAATAAACCCTTGACCAAGGTTGGATAGCTAGACACATCTTTCAGGCCTGTTGGCAGGCTGTCGCCAACACCATCATAATCTGAACCAATACCGACAAAGTCAACGCTGCCAGTGAGCTTTACCACATGGTCTATATGGTCGAGAACATCGCTCAGGTCTGCATAGGGGTAAGGGTGCGCGATAGCCCAATCAGCCCTGAAGTTTGTCTGTGCTTCATCGCTTGCTTTGATGTCTTTTTCGGCGAGCCATGCATCGTAGCCTTCATTGCGCTCATTGCCGTATGAATTGGCTTTTTCTGTCAGGAAGGATGAGCCGTAATTGATCATGATAACGCCGCCATTTTCAGCGAGACGTTTGATCATGTCGTCGCTCATATTGCGCTCGAAACCCGGTGTGAAATGCCGTGCGGATGAGTGGGTCGCAACGGCTGGCACTTTGGTAATATCCATTACTTGCCAAAAAGCATCGTCAGATACGTGGCTGATATCGACCATGACACCTATGTCATTCATCGCGACAACCAACTCTTTACCGAAGTCAGAAAGACCACCCCAATGTTTATCGGGATCATAACTGCTGTCACAGATATGGTTCCATTTACTGTGGGTCAGTGTGATATAGCGGATGCCGCGCTCGTGAAAATGCTTGAGATTGTCCATGCTGCCTTCAATAGCGGCACCATTTTCCATGCCAAGGGGCAGGGCGATTTTACCAGCTGTAAATGCGTTCTCCACGTCCGTCACTGATTTAGCGATGATGAATTTTTCTGGCGCACTGGCGACAACTTTTTCTACGTCATCAATGAGTTTGTCAGCGAGAGCCTTCGCACCACCTGTTTTTTGTAGGTCAGCAGGGATATAAATTGACATGAAAGGCGCATCGAGACCGCCAGCGACCGCGCGTGGGTAGTCAAAGTCACCTTTAGGAGTGGCAACGCTCACATCTTCCCATTCATGATTAAGCCTATAGGGCACATCAATGTGGCCATCAACAATGATAGTCTCTTTAGCAATAGTTTGAGACAGTTCTGTCTTATCTGCTGTAGTATTCTCGCTACCGCAGCCAGAGAGTATCAAACTTGAAGCAATTGAAAGTGCAAGAAAATTTTTATTCACGGAGGTCCCCTATTGTGCCACTATTAATTTGGTCGGAGCATATAGTGTTTTCCTGCGGGATCAAGTAGACAAGAGGCTGGGTGATAGATATTGTCTATTAATTCCTGACTATTTGGTCAATATTTGTTGTTATCTGGATATTGTGGCAGTAAGATAACGTCAATCGTGTGAGCATTGGTAATAAAAGAGAACATGGGAGTGGGAGCGATTATGAAGAATTCTATTATTGCAGTAGCGATGGGCGTGGTCTTATCTGCTGGGGCTTGTTCACAAGATGAGAAAGCAACACCAATTCAGAACAAAAATATTGTTAAAGGCCCGGTCACGAGTGCTGAGTGGTTTAAAGCTGGCGCTGATGCTATTGCCGTAAAAAAGGCACAAGCAATCAATACCAATAAAGCTAAGAATGTGATTTTATTCATTGGTGATGGAATGGGCATTTCAACCCTGACCGCTGCCAGAATACTTCAAGGTCAGCAGAGGGGAGAAACAGGCGAAGAGAACCTGTTAAGTTTTGAAACGCTGCCTTATACGGCAATCGTCAAAACCTATAATACAGATATGCAGGTATCCGATTCAGCCGGCACCGCTTCGGCTATGAATACAGGCGTGAAAACAAGCATAGGCGTTATCTCTGAAGGGCCAGAGCAAACACGCGGTCAGTGCTTGGGCGATCGAGAAAATTTCTCGACAACACTGGCAGAGCGTATGGAAGAAGCCGGCTATGCGACGGGGGTCGTATCGACAGCAAGACTTACACACGCGACTCCTGCTGCGGTGTATGCCCATAGCCCGGATAGGGGCTGGGAAAATGATTCCGAATTACCAGAAGAGGCCGTTAAAAATGGCTGCAAAGACATTGCCGCTCAACTCGTGGAATTTTCTTCTGGGGATGGTCTTGAGGTTGCTTTAGGTGGCGGGCGTAGAAATTTTTTGCCCCAGTCATCTGGTGGTAAGCGAAGTGATAGCCGTGATCTGACAAAAGAGTGGGCAGCGAGTGACGCAAAAGCCCGCTATGTTGATGGTCTTGAAGGTTTAAAGACCGCAACACCGGAAAATACATCACGCTTACTTGGTCTATTTAACGATAGTCACATGAAATTTGAAGTAGATCGAAATGAAAGTGAGCCAAGCCTTTCTGAAATGACTGAAAAAGCTATCAGCTTTCTTGATGGCAAGGGTAAGGGCTATTATTTAATGGTTGAAGCGGGTCGTGTGGACCACGCTCATCACGGCGGAAATGCGCGCAGGGCTCTACAAGATGCGATAGCGCTTTCTGATGCCGTTGAGAAAGCTTTAGAGATGGTTGACTTGAATGAGACCATGATTTTGGTAACCGCTGATCATAGTCACGTTTTCACAATGGCAGGATACCCTGAAAGGGGTAACCCTATATTGGGTGTGGTTAAAGCTAAAGGTGAAACTATTAAAGCTGAAGATGGCAAGTCCTATACTACACTTGGTTATGGTAATGGTATGGGATATATTGAGGGCCCCCGACCTGAGCTTACAAATGAGATTGTTAGGGATAAAAATTATCTACAACAATCAACAGTGCCGCTTAAAAGTGAAACTCATGGCGGTGAAGATGTAGCTTTGTTTGCCGTTGGCCCGTGGTCGCATCTAGTGCGCGGTACAATCGAGCAAAATGTGATCTATCATTATATGGTCAATGCACTGGGATTGAACGATGAAGAAAAAGCTGAATAGGCTTGAGAGAAAGTAAAGACATGTCGACAATTGAGCACCACAGCACCAACAGGGCGATAGACTTTAACCCTGATTGGCTACGCGATATTCGTATTAATAAAAGCGCGGTTGAACGCCGTACGGGCACTTTGATGACAAGGCGCACGGTCAAAAAAGATTGGCAAATAGCGTGGATGCTGAAAGCCATAACCTGCATTGATCTCACCACACTTGCGGGTGACGATAGTAAAGGTCGGGTTGATCGTTTGTGTGCCAAGGCCAAGCAGCCTGTGCGCGCTGATATTTTGCAAAAACTTGGTGTGGCTGATATGCGGGTAAAAACGGGTGCTGTTTGTGTCTATCACGCACAGGTTAAGCGCGCGGTTGAGGCCCTTAAAGGCTCTGGAATACCGGTTGCCGCCGTTTCAACAGGATTTCCTGCAGGACAGACACCTCACGCAACGAAACTGGTAGAGATCAAATCCTCTGTTGCTGATGGCGCAGAAGAAATTGATATCGTTGTCACCCGCGAGCATGTGCTGACAGGTAACTGGGAAGCGCTCTATAAGGAAGTCGCTGACTTTAGGGATGCGTGCGGCGCAGCCCATTTAAAAACAATTATTTCAACGGGCGAACTTGGCAGTCTTGGCAATGTCGCTAAAGCTTCAATGGTCTGTATGCAGGCTGGCGCTGATTTCATTAAAACGTCTACTGGCATGGAAAGCATGAATGCTAACTTGCCAGTGAGCCTTGTGATGGTGCGTATGATCCGAGAATTTGGGGAGCGTACGGGCATTGATATTGGCTTTAAACCCGCAGGCGGCATTAAAACTACTAAGGATGCAACAGCTTTTCTTGTGCTGATGAAGGAAGAGCTTGGCAATAAATGGCTTCAGCCTGACCTTTTCCGATTTGGGGCTTCCAGCCTTCTTGGTGACTTGGAGCGTCAGCTTGAATATCATGCCACGGGGCGTTACTCAGCTGGCTACCGCCATCCAATGGCTTAGGGGGATATGTACTGTGACTGTTACTGAAAAATTTGAAACTATGGAATATGGACCCGCGAGCGAAAGTGACGTGAAAGCCAAAGAGTGGCTTGCAAATCATAAAGGAAAATTTGGCCACTATATTGGTGGCAAATTTGTTAAGCTTAAAGGTCGCGGTAGCTTTGTGAGTTATAACCCTGCGACGGGTGAAAAACTGGCAGAGCTTGCGAATGGTAATGCTGCTGATGTAGACGCGGCTGTAAAAGCAGCACGCAAAGCGCAAGCCGACTGGGCAGGACTTGGGGGACACGCGAGAGCACGTTTTCTTTATGCAATTGCGCGTTTGGTGCAAAAACATTCCCGCATATTAGCTGTGCTCGAGAGTATGGATAATGGAAAGCCGATCCGAGAAACACGGGACATCGATATTCCGCTTGTCGCACGTCATTTTTATCACCACGCTGGCTGGGCTCAGCTTATGAGCAGTGAGTTTGAAGGTTACGGTGCGGTGGGTGTTGTCGGTCAGGTCATTCCGTGGAATTTCCCGCTATTGATGCTGGCTTGGAAAGTCGCTCCGGCTCTCGCGGCGGGAAATACAGTGGTTTTAAAACCGGCTGAATATACGTCTCTCACTGCCTTGATGTTTGCAGAGCTTTGCTCTGAGGCAGGCCTTCCGGCTGGCGTGGTCAATATCGTTACGGGTGAAGGTGCAACGGGAGCTGCTATCGTGGCCCACGACGACTGTGACAAGCTCGCCTTTACAGGGTCAACAGCTGTTGGGCGCTTAATCAGGGAAACTGCGGCGGGTACAGGTAAAAAACTTACGCTTGAACTGGGAGGAAAGTCGCCTTTCATCGTCTTTGATGACGCTGATATTGATGGTGCGGTCGAAGGTTTGGTTGATGCCATATGGTTTAACCAAGGGCAGGTTTGCTGCGCTGGCAGCCGATTACTTATCCATGAAGGCATTGCCGACAAGTTCCACGAAAAAGTTAAAGTGCGTATGAGCAAGCTCCGCATAGGTAATTCGCTTGATAAATGTATTGATATGGGCGCCATTGTGGATGAAGTGCAGCGCGTTCAAATTGATAGTCTCGTGCAGCAAGGAAAAGCTGAAGGTGCAACTGTATGGCAACCTGATACCAAGTTGCCAAGCGAGGGCGTTTTCTACCCGCCAACACTTATTACTGACGCTGGCACCTCTAATGTATGTGTGCGCGAAGAAATATTTGGCCCTGTGCTCACTTCCATAACATTCCGCACGCAAAAAGAAGCCATCGAGCTGGCTAATAATAGTCGTTACGGGCTTGCCGCGAGCGTTTGGTCTGAAAATATAAATCGTGCGCTTGAGGTCTCGCCAAAACTTAAGGCGGGTATTGTTTGGGTCAATGGCACTAATATGTTTGATGCGGCTTGCGGCTTTGGCGGCTACAGAGAAAGCGGCATTGGTCGTGAAGGTGGCCGTGAAGGTATGTATGAATACCTCAAACCAGATTATGAGAAAAAGCTAAAAGCTTGGTCGCCTATTGCCGCGCCTAAAAATGTAGAAATGCCAACAGGTAGCTTTGGAACACCATCGCTGGACCATACGGCGAAACATTATATAGGCGGCAAGCAAGCCCGTCCTGATGGGGCAGGGTCGACTGTAATTGCTGACCACACGGGCGCTTTTGCAGACCTTGTGGCTGAGGGTAATTATAAAGATATTAGAAATGCTGTGGAAGCGGCATCAAAGGCTGTAGCTTGGGCTGGAACAACAGGCCACCTTAAAGCACAAATTCTATATTATATTGCTGAAAACCTGAGTTTTAGAGCTGATGAATTTGAAAAACGCTTGAAAAGCCTGACAGGTGCAACTGCAGCAAAAGCAAAAGCGGAAGTTGAAAAATCCATTGAGCGACTTTTCACATGGGCGGCTTGGGCTGACAAATATGACGGTGCCGTGCATACACCCCCTATGCGCGGTGTTACGCTTGCTATGAACGAGCCCGTTGGCAATCTTGCGATTATTTGTCCTGATGAAGCGCCACTTTTGGCGATGATATCTCTTGTTGCACCGGCTATTGCCATGGGCAATACCACTATTGTAGTTCCATCTGAACGATATCCGCTTCTAGCGACTGATTTTTATCAAATACTTGAGACATCTGATCTACCGGGTGGTGTTATCAATATCGTAACAGGGTGCCGCGATGCGCTTACCCCACCCCTTGCCAAACATTTAAATGTAGATGGTATTGTATCGATTGGAACATTTGTGCTACCAGGTGATTTTTTAGTCGGAATAGTTATAGAGAAAGATGACTCTGAACAATTACCTGATGCAATATTATTACGTGCCATTTTTGGAGCCAAAG
>CBFDBT010000105.1:0-9575 GCA_965603115.1 uncultured Alphaproteobacteria bacterium | reverse complement strand
GTGCCGGGCATGAACCACTCATTGAGCGTTGTCCAGCCTTCAAAGTCATATTGGGCATAGGCATAGGTATCGAAATAATGACCGTCCGCATGCTGATAGCGGAAATGCACATAGTTGGCACCGGATATATCGTCACTGACGTCCATATCGAAATAAAAGCGAATATCTTCGTCAAGGTTCACTGTTGCGGGTACGGTAATGCCATCGACAGATGGCGGCCGCACATCGCCCTGATGATTGACGTCGAGGCGATCTTCTTCGCCCAACACCGCAAGGATTGGCTCATTGTAGGTGCCGATATTGGTCAGAACACCGGTAAAGCCCTCAAGAAGCACCTTATTATCTCCGATAACAACTTCAGTGCTATCACCACGATAATAGATATTAATATTGCCAAAGGACCAGTTGGTTGCGCTGAAATCGAGATTATCGCCTTCATTAAAGTCAACAATGCTATCGATGCCAAAGTCAGCATAAAGGGTGGTAGCGCCGCTCACTGGGTCGACAAAATAACTACCTGTAAGATAGACGTATGTGTCATCGCCGCCGTTACCAGTCAGAGTGTCATTACCATCACGTCCAATAAATATATCATTACCGGATGTGCCATAATTTCTATCATTGTCCGTTGTTCCTGTTACTTCCGTAACGGGAATTAAAAGCCGCAGATTAGCGCCGTTTGTGTCGAAAACGGAAACATTTGCATCAAAGTTCATGCCGAGTATATAGCTTTCAAGCTCTGCATAGCTCATACCGGTGCTGTCAACTATCACTGTACCTTGCCCCGCTAAAGTGGGGTTTCCTATGCTGGTAAGCGTAGTTTGATCATCAAGGACAAGCGTGACATTTTCTCCAAGCTCTAAAGTATCCACACCATAAAGCTGACCATTAAGGCTCGAGACAAGCAACTCACTTGCCGTGCCATCAGCATTGCCAGCAAAAGCAATGACCAGGCTGTCTGTAATGCCTGTGATCTGCGTATTCGCTAACTGGTCAGGGCTTGTGAATATTAGTTTGGTATCGCCGTAAACTTTAATATCATCCACTACCGTTGGTGGCGATAACGTGAAGTCATAGGCCGCAGTGAAGCCAGCATTGTCGCTAGAATCTATGGTCAGTGTAATATCGGCCGCACCACTAACCGCAATTGCGCCGATGCCAAAATAATCGTTAGCGCTTTTCACGATAAGATTAAAATTTCCATTCAGGTCCAGCTTTGCAATGCCCGAAAGGTTCACTGCCGAGAGGTCAAAAGTTGTGGTTGTAAGCCCAGGGGTGCCAGCAAGCTCCACGATAGTGGAACCATCACCGTTAACATTGGTTACACCCGCAAAATCATGCATATCATCAGCAAGAAGGGTGATATTGCCCTCAAGTGATAGTGTACCTATACCGCCCATATAAATTGAAGATATATCGACAATTGTTTGCGGGGTTGCGGTTGTTGTGCCGTCTGTAGTTGAGGTGCCACCAGTCGTACCGCCACCATTTTCATCGGTATCAACATTATCTTTATCATAGATATTAGGTCCGCCGTGCCCTTGACCAGGATTATTATCATCTTGACCATCGGTGTTATTTCCATGGCCTTTGTTGCCGCCGGGAGTATCGTCTGTTGCTGCAGTTACTGCTTCAAGGTCATCTGCGCGCACGCGCAGAATAGAAGCGCCATCACCTTTAAAGGCTCCAAAGAGCGCAAATTGTTCGCCGGTCAGGATAACTTCAGAGTTTACCCACATTTCATCAAGGTTCATCAGTGTGGCCTGATTTATATAGGCCGTACCATAAATAACCAGACTATCGCTACCTGCGCCGCCATCAATGACCTCACCAGCACCCACTTCACTGACAGTGTTATTGTTAAGGTCGCTGGCGGTCAGAACACTTGACATGTCGGCGCCGCCCGCTGAATTTGTAATAGAACTAGAAGAATATTGCCCTGCCGTAGTGGTGCCGACGAGAAGGATAGTATCATTGCCTTCCCCGCCCTGAACGTTATCTGCGCCTTCACCCGCGCGGATGACGTCGTCGCCTGCGCCAGCAACAATGGTATCGTTACCAGCCCCTGTGGAGACCGTATCCGACCCTGTGCCTGTGGTTATCGTATCGTCACCATTGGAAGACGTTACGATAAGGTCTTGTGTTGAATCCCCTAAAGAAAGGGTCGTGATACCGCCACCGGTAGCGGTATACGTATTTCCCGATACAGTAAAACCTGTGGGCGCTTCTACATGTTGAGGTTGGGGTTGGGGTACCAGGCTGGAGCCACCACCACACCCGGCCAGCAATAGCGCGTTAAGACTAACCCCGCCCAAGCTGAGCATTGATTTTTTACGGCGTTTCTTAGATTCTAAAGTAGATAATATATCAGAGTGAAAATGGTTCTTCGGTGCGATATTCATAAAACAATTCCTGCCCAGAGTACAAAATACTAAAAAACGATAGCATCGGAATCATTACATTCTATTAAGAGAATGATGGGCTTTATCTAAAATTGAATCAATTAAATAGCCAGCTACTGGGAACCTTAACAAGGTTAAGATTATGGCGCGTTGCTTTATAGCTTGAGCATAAGGTCAACAGCTGCGCCATATTCAAAATAAATTGCTACTGGTTAGTCTTCGGTTAAGGAGCGGCGCAGAACATCCATGATTGGATCAAGAAAATATTCCATAGCCGTGCGGGAGCCTGCTTCGATAAGAATTTCAACTGGCATGCCAGGTAATATTTCATCGTCTATTATTCGGGCCAGCTCTTCCTCAGACACTGCCACCCGCGCTACATAATAGCTCTCTTGCGTTGCTTCATCGATCATGACATCTGCAGAGATATCTTCGACACTTCCTGCAAGCTCTGGCGTTGTTCGCTGCTTCAAGCCTGACAGGCGGACGCGCGTGGGCATACCAACCTGTACATTATCCACATCGGTTACTTTCAAGCGAGCCTCTACGATAAGTCGGCGTTCATCAGGGACAATCTCGAGGAGTGGCGCGCCGGGCGGCACAACACCGCCAATAGTCCAGACATTAAGTCCCATCACCTTGCCGGATTGTGGTGCGCGTACAATGGTGCGATTGAGAACATCAGCCATGGCAACAAGCTGTTCTTGAACTTCATAATATTGCTCTTGGTTTTCAAGGATCATCTCGGCTATTTCTTGCTGGCGATCTTTACGCAACTGGATAATTTCAAGTTCAGCTTTCCCTTGTTCTACCTTTGCGGCACCCATATCAGCTTTCAGCTTTCCTGCAGCCCCTTGTGCTTGGCTGAGAGATTTCTTCTGCGCTAACAAACGCGGCAAGCCAACCAAATTTTCTTTATCTAATTCCTGAAGCCTAGAAAGCTCATCTTGGATGTATCCAATCTCATCTTCTTTGGCCGTTTGTTCTTGTTTAAGGCCCTGAATTTGCTCTTTTATTTGCACTACGCGCTGCGTTAATATTGATATTTGCCCTGCGAGCTGTGCTTGCCGGGCGACAAAAAGATCATTTTGAATATCCAGCAACTGCGCGACCCGAGCATCGCCTCGGCGTGAAAGAAGCGCTTCATCATAATTGACAGTTGCCGAACTTGAGCGTTCAGCAACAAGTCGTGCGAGTACGGCTAAATGGTTATCATTACGTACCTGCAATAGCTGATGCTGGGCGTTACTCTGCGTGTTATCAAGTTCTACCAGTATCTCGCCGGCTTTTACTTTCGCTCCTTCCTTGACATGAATAGCACTAACAATCCCACCCTCTAGGTGCTGGATGGTTTTTCGATTACCTTCAACCATCACTGACCCGCTGGCCACAACACCCTCAGAGAGCGGCACGAATATAGCCCAGAGCATAAAGCCGCCAAATCCAATAATAACGGCCCATAGCCCAAAGCGGGCAACCTTGTCAGATTCACTCATTGTATTAGTGGGGGCTGGTGCGAATGGAATATTCATGTGGTTTTTCCTCCACCCTTAGTCGCATTTGGTGTTTGTCTTGCTTTATTTGGCATTACTGCGGAGGCGGGCTTCATAAATTGTTTTAATATTTCATCACGGGGGCCAAATGAGGCGACAGCACCATCTTTTAATACCAGCACTTTATCGGCTGCCTGCAGGGCACGAATATTGTGTGTGATAATAACAGTCGTTGTTCCACGGTCTTTTAGAGCATTTAAACATGCGTTCAGGGCCAACTCACCTTCGGTATCAAGGTTTGAATTTGGCTCATCAAGCACAACAAAAACTGGAGAATTGTAGAGTGCCCGTGCAAGGGCTATACGCTGACTTTGACCACCAGAGAGGAACATGCCACCATTACCAATTACTGTATCATAATTTTGTGGCATGCCGAGGATCAGCTCATGGCACCCTGCGAGCTGAGCCGCTTCCACTACTTTGTCTGAATCTATCTGTGTAAAGCGGGCAATGTTTTCTGCTATGGTTCCGGGAAATAGTTCAATGTTTTGTGGTAGATAGCCAATATACTGACCGCGATCACTATCGTGCCATGTGGATACATCGATACCGCCCAAGCGGATAGTACCACGAATAGCAGGCCAGACACCGACCATATGGCGCGCAAGAAAGCTTTTACCCGCTCCACTTGGACCAATAATGCCGAGCAGTTCGCCTTTATCAAGACCAAATGATATATTTTTAAGAATGGGTTCTTTAGCTTTTGGCAGTGCCCCGACTAGCCCTGAGACACCAAGGTTACCTTCGGGTCGCGGCAAGGCCATTGGAGGTTCTTTGCCCGCTGTTTTCTCCAATAAACTAGTTAATCTATTATAAGCCCCGCGTGCAGAGACAACCTGACGCCAAGCGCCAATCGCTTGTTCAACAGGCGCGAGTGCGCGGCCTGTAATGATGGAAGCAGCGACAATAGCACCGGGTGTAATGAGTTGTTCTAGTGCTAAATACCCACCAGTGCCTAAAACTATAACCTGAATAGCAATACGAACAGCTTTGGTGCTACCCAAGAGTAACCCAACCCGCTCATTAGCCTTTGCCTGTAAGGCAATGGCAGGATCGCGTTGACCAGACCATTTGGCTTTCAAACCAGAAGCAATATTCATCGCTCGTAAAACGTCGTTATTGCGCAAACTGGTTTCAACAAAGTTGTGGGATTGTACTTGATGTCCCCCTGATTTTTTCAAAAGGTCCCGCGAAACAAGTTCAGTTGCTATCGCAAGGCAGAAAATGATTATAGCACCAATAACAGCAACTAACCCTAGGAGAGGATGAAGCAAGGACACAACAATGATGAAAAAAGGCGTCCAGGGGGCATCAAAAAAAGTAAGTGGTGCGTTACTGGAGACAAATTGGCGGATACTATCAAGGTCACGGATGCCTTGACCGCTGTTTTCACCCCCCCTGAGCGCGGCTTGATCTACAAGCCCGTCAAAGACGTCATCTTTAAGGTCGCTATCTACATCAGCGGCAACGCGAGACATAATGCGATTACGCACAACTTCTAAAAGCCCTAAAAGCCCAAGTAAAAACAAAGCTATAATAGACAGAACTAATAATGTATCCTTGCTACCGCTTGAAAGAACGCGATCATAAAGCTGCAGCATATAAATGGGTGACACCAATAACAGTAGGTTAATGATAAAGCTAAAGCCGGCCACTTGTTTGGCGGCGCGTTTTACATTTACCAAAACATCTTTCATAGAACTTTGATCATCACTCAATACATTAGGCATTCTTTATTACTCCTAAACCCCTGTTTTGCTGTGGTAGCACAACCGCAAATAGCGATAAAGCTTTAATTATAAAAGCACTTAGCACAAATTCTATTAACACACTGTTGAATTAAGTTGTATTTCAACTAACAAACTAGTGTGATACATAAAATTGATAATTTTAAAGATTGAGAGTTACCGCTATGATCAAAATTGTGATGTATAAATACAAGCAATATATACAACTTATTTTCTTTTTTCTTATTGCTCTGAGTAATCCGATTGCTGCTGGTGAACTCTCTTTAGAAGAGGCTGTAATATCAGCTTTAGCCTCAAATGAGAGAATAGCTGCCGCCAGATCAAACCTTCGCGCCGCCGAGGAAGGCCGCGTAGGTGCGCGCAGTGCATATCACCCTCGCATTAATGCAGTTGGTTCATATGGCTATAATGATGTCGATCAATTTAACTCTTCGGGCTCTCTGCAGAGAGACGGTAAAAAAATGTATGGCGGCATTGAGGTTAAACAAGATCTATTCACTTGGGGGCGCAACAAAGCCAATGTCACAAAGTCTGAAGCCTTAATTAATGTTGCCCAATATGAATTAACAGCAACCCAGCATGAAATTGCATTAGAAACAATTTCAGCCTTCCTTGGTACACAAGCAGCTAGCGAAACCGTTGAGGCATATAATAAACATGTAGCCACACTTGGGCAACTCCTCGAGAGCAGCCAGTCTAAGTTTAAGCTGTCTTTGATCAGTGTAACCGAATTAGCCCTCGTCACCTCACGTCACCAGCAGGCTCTCGCTCAACTCTCTATGGCCCAAGCTGAACTTGCTACGAAACGTGATGACCTTTCTAGGCTAACCCATCTCGCCATCACGAGCATAGGAAGCCCTAAGGTTATAGGCCTTGAATTGCCAATAACAGTAGATGATGCTATTGGCGCTGCTTTCAGTAATGCCCCACAATATTTAAAAGCTGCCCAAGAAATGGCTGCTGCGAAGGCTAATTTAGACGCCACCAGCGCTGAACGATATCCTGCACTTTCTGCTACAGGGAGATGGGTAAAAGGCCGTATTGGTGACCTACCAACAGGTGACAAAGAAGTGGGATTATCCATGTCTATGCCACTGTATGATGGCGGCAAGACATCTTCAAAAATACGACAAGCTAAGCATGATTATAACCGCGCACGACATAGCAAAGAAAATATGGAGCGTCGCACAGAGCAGGATGCCAGAAGTGCCTTTATTACACTAAATTCTTCTAAGTTTGTTTCTAAGTCATGGACTGCAGCCTTGGCCGCTGAAGAAAAATCTCTTAGCGGTATAGAAAAGGAAGTTGAAGCTAGCCTTGAAGGCTTGCCATATTTGCTAGAAGCAAAAGACAAGATGATGATGGTGCGCATACAAGCTATTCAAACTAAAGCCCGAGCGCAACTTGCCGAGTTTGAACTTCTCACTTCTACAGGAGAAATATTACAGTTTTTCCTATCTAATGGAATAAGCCAAGAATAGATAACAATTTATATGGCTCCCTTCTATAGGCCAAGGTTACGTTGATGTAAAAGGGCACAAGGTGACACCACCTCACGCCCTTTCTGTTGTTTGTATCCGGCTTACTTAGCGGCTGGAATATCAGCACCCGGTGTCCAGGGAGCACCAGCGGCTTCTAGGGCTTTCTGGAAGGCCGGTATGGTTGTCTTGGCCAAAACATTCAACCGGTCTTTGATGTCAGCGAACTCTTCCATCGCGTAGCCAAACTGCTCCTTATGCGTTTTGGTCGGACCATAACTACTGGAAGCACCGCGCATGGCTGTGGACACGCGGCTCATGACAGTTGCAGGGGCCGAGCCTTTGCGCTGGCGGGCTTTGAGGCCAGTAAGCGCCTCATCAAGTTCAAAGAGTTCACCGCGAATTGCATGCAACTGATTTTCAAGCGCACTATCCACTGAAAGCGCATTATCAAGTGCTTTACGCAAGATAGCGGCTTTGTTTTTCAAACCATTAATTGTGGCTGAAGACGCTGATATGGCGCGCATCGCATGGCTAACTTTGCGAGCAAAGTCGGCAACCTCGTCCGGTGTTGAGCCTTTAAGGGCACCGGAACGCAACATTTCAACATCAAAGCTCACCGGCCCGGCAAGCTCAGTTGTTACGCCGTTCACACGACTAGATAGCGTTGCGGTATATGTGCCTGGTGCAGCCATCGTGCCGCGAGGCGTCCATCTGGACGCTGGGCGGGGCTTAACGCTGGTGATAGCGGTGTAAACCGGATAGCGCAGGTCCCACGTAACGCGGTGAACGCCTTTTTTCGTCGCGCCATTTACTCGGCGGACGACATCACCGTTGCTGTCTTTAATGGTTAGGTAAACCGCTGTTTTTGCTTCCCGGTTCTGCTTTTCAACAGTTTTCCAGTCAGGATAAAGCGTGCCCTTGCCATCTTTAACAAGTGCTTTGTCTGCCTTCTGGCGTTTCTGCTTTTCTGTCAGCAGATCGTCTTTCAGATAGTAAGTGAGTGTTGCACCAAAGTCAGGGTTTTTAGCGACATACTGATCATCCCCTTGCGTGCGACTGTGGAGTGAGTCCGGAATATACCATGGCGTTTTCCGGGCAGCAAACAGTAGAGCATTACTTTCAAGCGATTTCGAAGTCAGCCCCCTGAGCGGTGTATAGTCGTCAAGAACATAAATACCGCGCCCGAAGGTGCCGGCAACAAGATCATTTTGCTGGCGCTGAATGCGAACGTCCCGTGTTGATATTGTCGGCATGCCGCCGGTTAGCTCTACCCATTTTCCTCCACCGTCAACGGTGAAGAAAAGGCCAAACTCGGTACCAAGGAACATAAGATCCTTGTTCACATGGTCCTGCACAATACGCCATACCAGATGTTTTTCCGGCAGGTTGGAAGCGATGGATTTCCACGATTTGCCGCGATTGGTGCTCTTGATCAGGTACGGCTTATAGTCACCGTTCTTGTGGTCATCAAGGGCAGCGTAAACCGTGTCTTTATCAAAAAGGTCAGCGCGGATGTCGTTGACATAAGCCGTTGCCGGAATGCCTTTGATCTTGCCAACCTCGTAGCGAATCCACGAACTACCACCGTCAGAGCTGACCTGAATAAGGCCATCGTCAGTGCCGACATAAAGAATATTCTCGTCAACAGGGGATTCAGAGAAGTTGGCGATGGTATTATAGTTGGACATGGCATAAAGGTCCCAGCCCGCTTCTACTGACCAAGTACGACCCATCATTGGCATACGCATACGGTTTTCGTTGCGCGTTAGGTCACCGGAAATTGCTGTCCAGCTGTCGCCACGATCATCCGAGCGCCACACCCGTTGTGAAGCATGATAAATGCGCTTGGGATCGTGGGCTGATACATTGATCGGCGCATCCCAGTTATAACGTTCAGCCGGTTCGCCCGGCTTAGCCTGTGGTTGGATAAAGAGCGATTCACCAGTAATCCTGTCGTGTCGAGCGAGGCCACCCTGCTGCGACTGGGAATAGACAATGTCATTGTTGCCGGGCTCGGTTGCCGGCTGATGGCCATCAGCACCAAGCGTGAGGAACCAGTCGGAGTTTTTAATGCCGTCAGCGCGGTCAGTGCGAGAGGGGCCGCCCTGTGTTGAATTATCCTGCGTGCCACCATAGATGAAGTAGAAAGGCTTGGCATCATCCATCGCTATTTTGTAAAATTGTGAAAGCGGTAGATTGCTGATGTAGCGATATTTCTTGCCGCCGTCACGGGTTTCATAAACACCCCCGTCAGAGCCAATAAGCATAAAGTCGGGATCCGTCGGGTGGAAGGCCACCGCGTGATCATCCACATGCTTATGCTGGTTATTAATATCTTTCCATGTCTTGCCGCCGTCGTCAGAAACCCTGGAGGTGTTATTGGCCATAACA